>JALYXP010000359.1 GCA_030947045.1 Verrucomicrobiota bacterium
CAGGTTCGCGACGTTGGCGTTTGCGATCAGGAGCACGCAAATGACCGCGCCGAACAACACATAAAGCGCTGTCCGCACATCGCCGATTAGCTCTTCGCGCAGTGATTTGAACGCGACGCCGAAGCCCGTATTCGAGTCGGGAAATTGCTGGGCGAGCTTCGCCGCAATCGTCCCGAGATCGGACTGCGCCTGCGCGATCGTCACACCCGGTTTCAATCGGCCAATCGCCTGGAGGCTGTGACTGCCACGCTGCTCGGTTTGCGGCTTCGAACCATCAGGATTCGACGCCTCCTCAGCGATCGTGACGTAGAACTGCGCGGGGTCGTTTAAGATCGGAAACTGGAACCCAGCCGGCATCACGCCAATGACCGTAAACGGCCGCCGGTTCAGTTCGATCGTGCGTCCGAGCACATCTGGCGCGCCGCCGAAATTCTTCTGCCAGAAATCATAGGTCAGCACCGTTTTGAAGCCGCCCGCGCCGCCGCCGGCAGTCTCGTCATCGCGGACAAACGCGCGGCCGATGATCGGTTTCACGCCGAGCACATCGAAGAACTCCGCGCTGGTTTTCACCCCGCGCACGCTGGACGCACCTGCGTCGCCGGTGACTGCGTAACTGCCCTCGCGATAGATGGCGAGACTGGAGAGGGTGCGGTTCTGTTCTCGGAAGTCGAAGAAATCCGGATACGAAAGCGACATGAGGTCGAGCACATCACCTTGCCGAGTATTGCTCATGCCGACCGCGACTAGTTGCTCCGACGCAGGAAACGGCAGCGGCTTCAGGAGCAGCGCATTGACCACGCTGAAGATCGCGGTATTCGCGCCGATCCCGAGCGCGAGCGTAAGCACGGCGATGATCGTGAAGCCGGGATTTTTGAGGAGCTGGCGGAGGCCGTAGCGGATGTCTGAGAGCATATTGGTGTTTTCTATTCTGTACGGAGTGCAGTCATGGGGCTGATGCGGGTCGCGCGGCGCGCTGGCAGCCACGTTGCGAGTAACCCGGCGGCGGCGAGCACAACGGGGGCGACGGTGAATGCAACGGGGTCCAGCGCGCTGACCTCGTAAAGCATCGAGCTCAGAAGCTTGCCGGTGGCGAAAGCGAGCAACAGGCCTAGCACAAGACCGGCAGCGAGCATTGCGGTGCCTTCGCGCAGGATCATGCGCTGCACGGTGGAGCGTTGCGCCCCGAGTGCCATCCGGATTCCAATCTCCCGCGTCCGACGCGCCACGGAGTAGGCTTTCACGCCGTATAATCCAACGACGGCCAAGCCGAGCGCGAGTGCACCGAAGATCGAGAACAACGCGGCGCCGGCGCGCACGGTCCAGAGTTCGACGTTCGCTTCCATGTGCTGGTGAAACGTTTTCAGTCCGAGGATCGGCAAGCCTGGTTCGACCTGCGCGACGGTGCGCCGAAGCAGATCCGCCGCTGCAGTTTCGCCATCCGCCGGCAGAGTCGCGAAGTTCACATAGAAGAACGCGTTACTCTGAAAACCGCGCGCGAAGGGCACGTAGACCGCCGAGCCCGGATGCTTGTCGAACAACGCGCCACGCACGACAGCGCAAACGCCGACGACCTCCATGCTTTCGCCCGCTACGATGTCACCATCTGCGCGCGCTGCGTCAGTCGTGACCGCTGGATCCGGCGCGGCCGATTTGTCTTTGGGAAACACAATGCGCTGCCCGAGCGCATCGCCCTCTGGCCAGAGCTTCTTCGCGAGCACTTCATCGATGATCGCAACCGCAGGACCGCCGGGCTGAGTCGCCTCGGCTTCGGTAAACGATCGACCGCGCAGTATACGCACGCCGGTTGTCCTAAAATAATCGGCGCCGATGCTCGACCACGACGCGGAGAACGCGAGTCCTTCCGCCGCGGTCGCCGGCTTCGCGTCCGGCGCCACTTCTAGCCCCGCGCGCTGCACGCGTTTGCCTAACCGGACCATCCCGAACGGCACCGTCGCGCTAATCGCACTGCTTTCCACACCTGGCAGCGCGGAGAGTCGCTCGCCTAACGAGCGGTAAATGTCGCGTGCGCGCGTGCGGTCGTAACCGCCGAGGCTTGCATCCAATTCCAACACGAACATCCGGTCGGCGCGAAAGCCGGTGTCGACGTTCGCTGCTTTGCCCGCTCCGCGAATGAACAAGGCGGCCGCCGTGACGAGCGCGAGCGACAAAGCAAATTGCACGACCACGAGCGGATTGCGCGGCAGGAACTTCCACCGACGGCGCGCCGTATCTTCGCCCGCCTGTTCCTTCAGGTCTCCGATGACAGCCGCGCGGGAGAGCTTCAGTGCCGGACCCAAACCGAACGCGAGCGTGCCTAACAAGCAGAAGCAGAATGTCGCCGCGAGGAGCGCGAGATTTGGACCGCCCAGCCAGACCAGGTCCATCGGCATCATCCGTCCCATCGATGCGATCAGCAGATCAGATGACCAAAGCGCGAGGATGACACCGACCGCGCCGCCGACCATCGCGAGCACAAAGCCTTCGGTCAGCAGCTGCCGCACGATGCGGCCGCGGCCGGCCCCAAGGGCGAGCCGAATCGCGATTTCTTTCCGCCGCGCCGTGCCGCGCGCCAGCAGCATGTTCGCGAGATTCAGGCACGCGACGAGCAGAACCACAGCCGCCATTGCGAGCAGCATCCCTCCCACGACCGAGAACTGACTTTCGCTATGCGGATTCGTGCTCAGGCCGAAGCGCATCAGCGGTCGCGCGAAGAACGTCTGGTCTTTCTGCTCGACCGGGAATGCCTGCTCTAGATTTGCCGCCAGCGCCTTCAGCGCCGGATCGGCCGCGGCTGGCGTGAGGCCGGGTTTCAGGCGCCCGAAAACGAATAGCACGTTACCCCTGCGATCGCCGAGTTGCGTCCGCTCTTCGCTCCGAAAATCGTTTACGACCTGATCGTGCATGCTCAAGGGCATCCACACTTCCGCGCCGAAGAGCTGCATCGTGCCGGTGAAATTCTTCGGCATGACCCCGACAATTTTGAGCGGGTGCCCGTTAATCAGGATTTCCGATCCAAGCACGTCAGACCTGAGATCGTGCTTC
>JALYXP010000362.1 GCA_030947045.1 Verrucomicrobiota bacterium
TGAAAGCAGCCAAAGTCATCGAGAGCGACAGCGAGTGGGATCAGCTTGTCGCGAAGCATGCAGATGCCACGGTATTTCATACCAGTGCTTGGTCGCGGGTGCTGCGCGAAACTTACAGACATGAGCCACTCCGCTTACGGTTCACAGCAGAGTCGAGAACGGATGGACTTATCGCTCTTCACGAGGTGCGCAGCGCGATCACAGGGCGGCGCGGAGTTTCTCTTCCGTTTAGCGACCTTTGTCCGCCGCTGGGCATCGGCGAATCAAACGATCAAACTCTCGTCCAAGAAATTGCCGCGCTCGCCGATGAGCGGAAGTGGGAATACTTTGAACTTCGGGGTGCAGCGTTCCTCCGGAAGATCGCGCCGTCAGCGGCCAACTTCTACGGTCATACCCTCGATCTCACACCGGGCTTTGACGAGATCGAGGAACAATTCGCGCCCGCTGTCGGTCGGAACATTCGCAAAGCGCGGCGGAGCGAGGTGCGGGTCGAGATTACTCGCACCGAGGAAGCAATTCTACAGTTCTATGGATTGCTGGCCCGGACAAGACGTCGACATGGCGTGCCGCCGCAGTCGCGCAGATTCTTCCGCAACATTTACCGACATCTGCTCAAGCCTGGACTCGGATTTGTCGCTCTCGCGCACCGGCATGGAACGGCGATTGCGGGTGCAGTCTTCTTTCAGTTCGGCGCAAACGCCGTCTACAAGTTCGGTGCCTCCGACGAGAGGCAGCAAGAATTCCGGGCCAACAATCTGGTCATGCGGGAGGCAATTCGTCATCTCAGTGTGAGCGGGGCGCGCAACCTGCACTTCGGTCGAACAGCAGTGGATAATGACGGGCTGCGCAGGTTCAAGCTTGCCTGGGGTGCGCAAGAGGAGATGATCGACTACTTTCGATTCGAACGTGCAAGTGGCAGTTGGAGCACTGCCGAACCGGATCTCGCCGGGCGAGCGCGAAGAGTTTTCCAACACCTGCCACTCGCGGTGAACCGTCTTATAGGCACGATCGCGTATCCGCATCTGGATTAAAAGGGACTGTCATGGCCGAATTCTTAATGGATGGAAACGAAGAAGCTCATTATTCGAGCTTCAATCTGGGCGACATCCTCTACGCCCTCTTCAAGCATAAGTGGGCGATTCTCGCGCTCGGCCTTGCTGGACTTGTAGCGGCCGGTTGCGTCCGGTTCTTCTACACTCCGGTTTACCAGTCGCACGCGAAACTGCTCGTCCGTTACGTCCTTGAGCGGACGCCGATTGATCCGGATGCACAGAAAATGGCGAACAACGTGATTGGGGCCGAAATCGAAATCCTAAACAGCTGGGATCTCTCGCTCCAGGTAGCCGAAGCACTCGGGGCGAAGCGTCTTTTGCCGAATGCGGCCTCGCCATCCGTGAGTGACGCTGCTGGCACGGTTGCGGGGGGACTTAGCGTTTTTCCAAGCGGCGGAGCAAACATCATTTACGTCGCATATCAGAATCCTGATCCCGATCTTGCAAAGCTTGTTCTGGAAGAGCTCGTCAATCGCTACTTTGTGCGCCATCTCGAGGTGCACCGCTCCGCGGGCGCGTTCGACTTCGTGACCCAGCAGACCGACCAAGTGCACGCTCGCCTCAACGAGACCGAGGACGCGTTGCGCTCGTTGAAAATGAAGGCCGGGATTGTGTCGGTCGGAGACAGCAAGGCGGCTTTAAGCATGAGCCTGAACAAGGTCGAGGATCAGCTGCAGCAGACCGAGGAAGAGCTGGCCGACCAAGAGACGGTTGTGAAAGCGATGGAGGGCACAGCGCCGCCGTCTACTTCCGATGAACCGAAGAAGACGGCGAAGGCGTCGGTGCAGAAGGATGTGCAGCGATACCAGGCCATCGTCGGCCGGCTGAACGGACTGCGGCAGGGCGAACTTGATTTGCTCGCGAAGTACACGCCCGAAAACGTAATCGTGAAATTCCACCAGCAACAGATCGCAGACCTCGAGAAGCAGAAAACTGCGATGGAAGAGAAGTTTCCCGACCTGACGGCGACCGCGCCCGGCAGTCCCCAGCCCACCGTTTCTTCGGAGAAAGCGCGACTCGCGACCGTCCAAGCGCGCGCGGAGCGACTTAGGACGCGGCTTGCCAACATCAAAGACGGGATGCGAAAAATGGCTGATCTCGAGTCCCAGATTGCCGATCTCGAACGAAACCAGGAACTTGAAGTAGCCAATTATAAGTATTTCAAGGGAACCCTCGAAAAAGCGCGGATCGATGAAGCGCTCGATCCATCGAAAATGCCGAACATCAGCAC
>JALYXP010000374.1 GCA_030947045.1 Verrucomicrobiota bacterium
CCATCGCGTAGCCACTGGAGACGATCGCGTTCACCGTCGGATCGATCTCGATCAGATGTTTAAGAGCTTCTTTGCCACCCATCCCGCCAGGCAGAGTGAGATCCAAAATCACGGCGTCGAAGCGCTCCCCGGCTTCAAGTTTTTCGCGATAAATGTTCACACCGTCGATTGCCGTCTCCGCTTCAGTTACTTCATAGCCAAGGCGGCTAAGGGTGAACTCGACGAGCGCACGGATCGCTTCTTCGTCGTCGACCACCAGGACGCGTCCAGTTCCAGTGATAACAGGGCTGACCGTGCGCGGCGGCTCGGCTGGCATCTGGTGATTGCGCAGCGCGGGGAGGTAGAGCGTGAAGGTCGATCCGAAGTGCACCTCAGACTCGACCGTGATCAAGCCGTTGTGGTTCTTCATGATCGAATAGGTTGTCGCGAGTCCGAGACCAGTGCCTTTCGGTTTCGTTGTAAAGTAAGGATCGAAGATGCGCTTTAGATAGGTGTCGGGAATGCCAACGCCTTCGTCGCGAATTAGCACGCGGATATAATCGCCGGGCATTAGATCCGCAATCGCTGGCGTGGTGCTCGAATCGTAAACGAAGTTGTCGCACGTCACCCGCAGCGTGCCGCCGTTCGGCATCGCCTGGTCGGCATTGACGACGAGATTGGCGACGACCTGGCTGATCTGTCCCGGATCGATCTCGGCCGGCCAGAGGTTCGCGCCAAAGGTGAATTCGCTGCGGCTATGTGTGCCACGGAGCGAGAAGCTGACGGTGTCCTGGATGAGTTTACCGATCGATGCTGTCTTCTTAATCGGCGCGCCGCCGCGAGCGAAGGTCAGGAGCTGCTGCGCGAGATCGCGAGCACGCAGCGATGCGTTTTTAGCGTCATTCAGACGAGTTCCCATCTCGTCGTTCGGCGGAAGCAAGAGGGAGGCGAGCGAGATGTTTCCAATAATCGCCGTGAGCAGATTGTTGAAATCGTGCGCGATCCCGCCAGCGAGCAGTCCAAGCTGCTCCAGGGTCTCTGCTTTGCGACGCTCCGCTTCGTTCCGTTGACGCTCTGTGATGTCGCGGAACACCAGCACGACACCGGCAACTTCGTTCTTGTTGTCGCGGATAGGTGACGCGACCTGCTCGATGACGTGTTCGCCACCTTCTTTGCAGATGAGGGTGGCATTTTCAGGGAGGCTCAGGAGCAACGATTGCGCTTCATTCCGGTAACCGTTCCGCTGCGAGCGCGCCTGCGCAGCAAGGTCAATGGCGACGTTGAAGACCGTCTTGAGCGGCTGACCCAGCGCGTCTTTCGCTGACCAGCCGGTAAGGGTCTCAGCCGCATTGTTGATCATGATAATCTTGCCTTGCACGTCGGTTGTGATGACGCCGTCTCCGATTGAGCGCAGGGTGACAGCGAGACTTTCCTTTTCAGCGGCGATCTCTTTTTCGAACCGCTTCCGTTCGGTCACGTCTCGGATCATGGCGACATAAAGGATCCGACCGTCCACGATCATTTCGCTGAGCGAAATCTCGATCGGGAACGTCGCATGACGACGAGTGCGGCCAACTGCGAGAGTGCTGCCGCCGGTGCGGCGGGCGAGATCGTTCCAGGCGCAGGGCGTTGGCTCGGCGTCGTGATCGGCGCCGTATGCTTTTGGCACCAGCTTCGTGAACGAATGCCCGACCATCTCGTTATTAATGCAGCCGAACATCTTCTCGGCAGAGGGATTCATCGAGCAGATCATCCCTTGCTCATCGACTGAGATCATCCCGTCCAGGATGTTCTGCATGATCGAGTTGATGCGCATTTCCACGCCGTCCAGCTTCGCCAGCTGCCGACGCACCAGCACGCAGCTGTAACTGTTCGAGACGATCAGGAGCGCAACGGCGAAAAGACAAAGGATGGCAAGCGCAGAAGTCTTGATCACGCGGAGGCGGCCCGCCGCGGCAGCACGGCCTTCATAGAGAGCGAGCTCGTTTTTCTCAAAGGTGTCCATCTTGGCGCGGACCTCGGCCATGACCGGCGCGCCGTTCTGCGTTGTGGCAAGAGCGAGGTCGTCGCGTCCCGCCCGTTTCGCTTCGATCCCGGCCGCGGCGGAAGTGTTAATCCACGAGTCCACTCTGGCCCGGATGTCGCTCAGCAACGCGCTCTGCTCCGGGTTATTCGCTACAAGAATCGAAAGGTAACCGTGGTAGCTGTTGAACCCGGCGCTGGCTCGTTTGTAAGCTTCCACGAACGCGTTGTCGCCGGTCAGCAGATAGCCGCGTTTTTCCTTCTCCATCTCGACGACTGAGCGCTGAAGCTTCGGCAGAAGGTCGAGAATCTGAGTGGATTGCGCCGCCCATTCCTGGTCGCGCATCCGCTCGTTCAAGATGATCTGCTCCTCGTTCTGAACGGACCGAAGAATCTCTCGCGCCTGATCCAGCAGAGGTATGCCGAGCGTGCCCGCTTCCGCCGGGACCGGTGTTTGCGTTAGCACAGCTGCCGCCGAGGGCGTTGTCTGCCGCGCTGTCATTTCCGGCAGGGCGACGCTCCTGAGCCAATTCTGCACGAGCTCCTGCACTTTCATGACGCGCTTACGTTGCGCCGGCGTGTCGAGGATCAGAGCCGTTAGATCTTCGATGCGCTCCTTGATGCCTTGCCGGCGCTGTTCAAAGCCTTCGACGAAAATGTTGTCGCCAGTAAGCAGATAACCGCGGTGATTCGTTTCGAGTGCGGCGAGGTCATTCTCGATCACGCTGCTCAGCCGCATGACCTCGACGGTGTGAGTGCGGAGCACTTCCTGCCGATGGTTCTGGTAGGTAACGAAAAGGAAGATGCCGGCCAGCAGCACAATCACGACAACGCCGGCAGCGCTTCCGGCGAGCAATTTAACGTAGAAATGCTTCTGACTAAACAGCCACGCCAGGCCGCGGGTAACGAACGAGCCAGTGCCCGGATGGCTCTCTGAAACAGGGGTGTTGGCGCTGCTCTTCGACATTATAATTTCCAGAAAGCAAGTCCCCTGCCAACTGGCGTTTTGCGATAGAATAAAGCATTCTTAGTACCTAACGCGGACCAGAAACAAGCCTTCGGCGGGCGCGACAAACCGCGGCGTTGCGACACTTTCTGCGGGTGCTGTCAGGCGTGAGCTAATCTCGTCGAGATCCATTCGCCCGATCGCGCACCGGACGGTCGCGCCCACCATTAAACGCACCATCCGGTAGAGGAAGCCGTCCCCTGAGAACTCGAGCTCGATGATACTCGTCTGAGTTTTGCGAACTCGAACGGCGCTGATGTTTCGCACCGTTTCGTGCACCGGCTTTCCGCGGTTTGCCGCGAAGCCCGCGAAGTCGTGACGGCCGTTGAACAGCGTCGCCGCGGCCGTGAGCCGATCGCGATCGAGCAAACAGGCTACTTGCCATGCGCGGCCAAGTTCATGCGGCGGCAGGACGCGGCTGTTGCAGATGCGGTATCGGTAAGTTTTCCCCAAGGCGGAGAAACGCGCGTGGAACTTCGCCGAAACATAACGGCTCCGTAGCACTCGAATCGTCGCGGGAAGGTGCGCGTTCAATGCGAGCGGCCATTGCTCAGCTGGTAACGTGCGCGCCGGAAGGTCGACATGCGCACATTGCGCGAGCGCGTGCACACCAGCGTCGGTCCGGCCGGCGCCGTGGACGCGCGGCTTCGCTCCGGCGATCGTTGCGACGGCCCGCTCCAGATGATCCTGCACGGCATTGCTGTCAGCTTGACTCTGCCAACCCGAGAACGGCGCGCCGTCATACGCGACGATTAACTTCAGCCGCTGCGCCATCAGTCCTGCGGCGGGATTAGCGATTCCGATCCGCCGCGGCTAGGCCGGCTGTCGAGATATCCCTGCAGAATCATCTGCGCTGCGACTTGATCCACGATGCCGCGCGTCTGCCGTGTCCGCACCCCGCTGTCACGTAACGCGCGGTTCGCCGCCGTCGTGCTGAGCCGTTCATCCCAAAGCTCGAGCGGGCAGGGGAGCAGCGGCCGCAGTTTCGCGGCAAACGCCTGCACCTGTTCTGCCGCCGCGCCGATTTCGCCGTTCATGTGCCGTGGCAATCCCAGAATCACGCGCGCCACCTTCTTGTCGCGGGCTATTTCGGCGATGCGCTTCAGCGCTGCTACCGGATTCGCGCCGGGAATTGTCTCCACCGGATGCGCGAGCATGCCCAACTCGTCAGAGACGGCGACGCCGATCCGCGCCTGACCGAAATCGACGCCGAGCACGCGCGGGACAATGTCGAAGCCGCTCATTGCAGTTCCGCGGGAAGCTTACCGATCAACGTCTTGATTTTCTCGGCCTCATGCCGATCGCAAACGAGTAACGCATCGCCTGTCCGAACGATGATCAGATTATGCACGCCGAGGAGCGCGATCTTCGAACCGTCGTCCGCGAACACGATATTGTCCGTCGAATCAATCGCCGTGACCGGCGACTTCGTCGCGTTTCCGTCGTCGTCTTTCGCGAAATACGCGGCCATCGCCTGCCAGCCGCCGACGTCGTCCCAGTCGAACGTTGCCTCCACCATCAGCACGCGATCGGCTTTCTCCATGATCGCGTAGTCGAATGAAATTTTCGGCAGCTCGCTGAAGTTTTCCGCGAGGGTCTGCTGGAATGTTTCTCGCGTCGACACCTTCGAAATGAAGTGCGCCAGCTCCGGCGTGTGCCGGTTAAACTCACTCAACACGCTCGGCACCGTCCAGACGAACATCCCGGCGTTCCAGCGGAAGTTTCCCTGTCGGATGAACGTCTCCGCCAGATCAACGTTCGGCTTCTCGCGGAATCGCACCACGTGATGAACTACGCCAGTGTCGAGTGATTCGATCCGTTTCCCTTGCTCGATGTAGCCGAATCCCGGACACGCCCAGGTCGGCTTGATGCCAATCGTGACCAGCGCGCCACCCGTCTGTGCCGCGGCCGCTGCGGCGCGCAACGTCTCCTGGAACGCCCCGGTATCTTTGATCACGTGATCCGCCGGCAGCACGACCATCGTCGCCATATGATCACGCGCGGCGACCCAGCCGACACCAAGAGCGATCGCTGCCGCCGTGTCGCGTTTCGCTGGTTCGGCCACGATGTTCTCGCGCGGAAACTCCGGAAGCAGCTCTCGGACTGCCGCTTCCTGTTCCACGTTGGTCAGAATC
>JALYXP010000067.1 GCA_030947045.1 Verrucomicrobiota bacterium
ACAGCTCACCCCAGCAGGGCTCTTCCAATTGCACGGCCGGGTCGTCGATCTCGCTGCGATTGATCCCTTCGTATTCCGCCGTGACGTCAGCCCACGCTCTCAACCGCAAACTCACGCGATCTCCGACGCGCAACCGCGCCGCCGGCGTCCAGACATTATCGCGCATGCTGAGAAGATAAACGACGGCCTGCAACGACTCGTTAGGCGAACGGCCGCCGATTTTCAGATCAGTTAACAGCACCGACATGACGTGATCCCGATATGGAACGGTTGCCGGTCGCGGGACTAACGAGACCGCTTCGACAGTTCCGGTCGCTTCGACAGGTCCGCCTGGCGGCAGAAAAAAAAATTGTGCCGCGCCGGCCTGGCCAAGCTTCAGTTCGATCAGTTTCCAATTTCCAAACGCCAGCTCACGCGCGGCGAATTCCCAGATGACGAGCTGCTTGCCCGCGAGCCGATCGCGTCCGCGCGCCAGCTCGCGGGCGAGAATTTCCCGCGTGGCGAAGGCGCCGTCGCTGTTGCGCAGAATGCAATCGAGCGGCCGACCGCCGAGGGCTGCGCTGAGATGCTCGGCGAACCCGGCCGATTCGCCCCAGCCGAGGCCTTCGAGCGAGAAGATGTTCGCGAAGCTGTCACCGAGGAGCAGGATGTCCGCGTCGGGCGAGGAACGCCAGGCGCCGCTTCCCACCGCCACCTGCTGGATCGTTGTTTTCTCTGGCGGATAGAGCGTCTGATCTGCCGGTAATTTTAACATTCGCGCGATGTCTCCGACTGCCTCCACCGGCATGGGCATCAGGCGCGGCGGAACGAGGTTCGGGTTTGGCACGACCCTTAGTGACGCTGCTAATTCCGCGGCGACAGCCTGCATCGTCTGCGGTCGCCAATGGGTGTCGGTTCGAAGGTAAAGCGGCTCACTGGATTTTCGCGCCGCGAGCAGCGGAGCGGGATCGAACACACGGACGCCAGCGCTCGTCAGACGACTCTTCCATTCGTCGAAGGATGCGTTCTGCAGCAACTGATTCGGCCGAATGCGCGACGTTAGTTTTTCGGCCTGTAGCGACGGCTTCGCCGGTGCCGGAACGAGCACCAAATCGATTCCGCGCGCTGCGAGCTGATCGCGGAACTGCACGATCGCCGCAATGGAATCCGCAGCCACGTTCGCACTTTGCGCTCGCCTCTTCAGCTGGACTGGATCGAGGAACGGCGGGCCGGTGACGTAGTCGACGTCCGGGCGGTAGAACAACCAACAATCACGGCCAACGTAAACCTGCTCGTTGCCAGCACCGAGTCCGCCAGTCAGAATCGACTGCACCGCGGGTAGCAGCCGCTGCGCGACAACTGACTCGTTTTCAATCGTCTTCTCGGCGCTCTTCAATTCATCAGCGCGCGGCAAGAGACTCCAGACATCGGCGACGGTGCGAACGGCGCTGAGTTTCGCTGCTGTCGGAAGCACCTTGAAGATGTTGCTGATCGATAAACCGGATGGGTTCGGAGCGCGAACTTCGGCGAGCAATTGCAGCAGCGGAACAACACCGAGCGTGGCGACGAAAACTGCGATTAGGATCACGACTGCGGCCGGTGTAAAAGCGGTGTTCTTTAGTGCGATTTCCGCCTCTTCTTCGCGGCTCAATTTCCGGCTCGTTTCCGGAGTCGGTTCGCTGTAGCTCGGCAGCGACTTTGTCGGTTTCCACGGCTTCAGATTGCCGATCGCTCGTAGGATTCGTCGCGGCATTCTAGAAGATGAAATAGATGAACGGGTTGTATTCCTGGGTCGCGAGGACAACGAGCGCCAGCCAGCCGAGCGCGAAGCAGGTCGCCGTTTTTGGCAACGTCATACGTTGCGTCCAATCCCAAGTCTGCCGGCCCGCCCACACGACAAGCGCGGCGACGCCTAACGAGAGCAAAAAATATCGCTGGTAGATAATGCCGCCAATGAGCGCGGCGCCGGGTTGTGCGTCGCGCAGTCCGAACATGCTCGCGAGGTAATCGAGCGCGCGCGGCAGGTCCGCGGCGCGGAAGAAGACCCACGCGAGCAGAACGATCAGAAAGGTGATCGCCATCCGAAATGGTCGGGGCAGTTTTGCGTAGAAACTCTCGCGCCCCTGACTGCGCTCGAAGGCGAGCATGCCGCCATGCATTCCACCCCAGATGACAAAGTTCCAGGACGCGCCATGCCAAAGGCCGCCGAGGAGCATCGTGATCAAGAGATTCGCGTAGGTGCGCGGGAGGGTGCCGCGATTTCCGCCGAGTGGAATGTAGAGATATTCGCGCAACCAGGTGGAGAGCGAAATGTGCCAACGTCGCCAGAAATCGGTGATTGATTCGGCGCGATAAGGTGAGTCGAAGTTCTTCGCAAAAACGAAACCAAGCATCAGTCCGAGGCCGATCGCCATGTCGGAGTAGCCGCTGAAATCAAAGTAGATCTGGAACGCATACGCGACGGAGCCGAACCAGGCGTCGAGCGTCCCAACGGTGCCGGCATCAAACGTCGTGTCGGCTATTTTACCGCATGGATTTGCGAGCAGAATCTTCTTGGCCAGACCGAGCATGAAGAACGCGACGCCGCGGGCGAATTTGTCGCGCGTGAGCGTGCGATGCTTCAGCTGCTCCGCGAGGAACGAGAACTTCAGAATCGGTCCTGCTACAAGGTGAGGAAACATCGAAACGAAGCAGGAAAAATCGATGAAGTTCGCCATCGCTTCGGCTTCGCCGCGATACACGTCGATCGTGTAGCTGAGCGCCTGGAAAGTGTAGAAACTGATCCCAAGCGGAAGGACGACGCGGAAGAAGGTGTCCCATTCGAGATGCGTCGCGCCTAACGAGTGCATGAGGCCGTTGTAGCTTCCGAGGCCGAAGTTGAAGTACTTGAAGAATCCGAGCACCGCTAGGTTCGAGATGACGGATGCGGTGATCGCAGTGCGTTGGGTTCGCGAACGCTTCGCACCGTGCGGCAGAGTGCGCAGTGGTTTGCCCCAAAAGGTCCAAATTCGCCACGAATTGTGCGCGATGACGAGGCTCATCAACCAATCGATCGAGGTGGTCGCGAACATCAGCAGCATGAAGCGCGGCTCGGCCCAGCCGTAGAAGATGTAGCCGGTGACGATCAGCCAAAAATTCCGCCAACGCTGCGGCGCGCGTGCGAGCGCGTAATAGCCGAGCAGCGCGAGCGGCAGGAAATAAAAGATAAAGATGTGCGAGCTGAAAACCACGCGGCTAGAAGGGTGCGGAATCGAGCCGGGCTTGAAAGCGAAAAATCAGCAGACTGAGGCGGAGCGGCAAAGTCGTTGCGCACTCTTCGTCATCCCGAGCGGAGCGCAGCGGAGTCGAGGGATCCCGTTGCGTTAGGTGCAGGTAACGCAACGGGGGTTCCTCGACTCCGCTTCTGGCTCCGCTCGGAATGACAGCGATTTGCGACCGGCGATGTTCCGGTTTCCCTTTCCTCCCTCATGGGCCGCGCCTTTGTCATCAGCTTGTTATTTTTCGCCGCGAATGCTCTGGCCGGCACGATGGAATTGACGCCCGCGCAGCAGGATTTCCGTCGCGAAATTGGGCAACGTGCGCAGGCGGCAGAGAAGGCAAACATCGGGGCCCTCGGCGGCGTAGATAGCTGGCTCTTTCTCACGAGCGAGCTGCGGTTTTTAGTCCAGGGAACGTTCTGGGGCGAGTCAGCCGCCAAGGTCGCGCGCTCGCGCAAACCGGAGACCGCAGACCCGATTCCCGCGATCGTCGATTTCCAGCAACAACTTCAGGCGCGTGGCATCGAGTTACTGCTCGTGCCGGTGCCGCCGAAAGCATCTGTCTATCCGGAGAAGATCGCGCCCGCGATCAACCTCGTGCCAGCCGAGACCGCGCCATATCTGAGCGCATTCCTGGACGAACTCCGCAGCCGCGGGATCAAAGTGGTCGATTTGGCCGAGCCGTTTCGGCAGAACCGCGAAAGCAATCACGGCCCGGTTTTTTGTAAAACCGACAGCCACTGGTCGGGCTTCGGCTGCGTCCTCGCGGCGCAGGCGATCACGGCGCAAGTGCCGAAGGAGTTAGCCGAGGGACGGCCCCGGCGGGAATTCGACGCGACTTGGAAAGACGTCGCAATCACTGGCGATCTGAACGCTTTGCTCGGAGCCACCGGCGAGAAAACGGGACCGGAAAACCTGCCTGTGCGCACCGTCGCGGAGAAGGGGACCGGCGCGGGCGTGCAGCCCGATCCGATCAGTCCGCTGCTCGTGATTGGCGACAGTCACACGCTCGTGTTCCACGATTTCCTCGCCGAACGCGCCGGGCTAATCGACCAGCTTGCGGCCGAGCTCGGGTTTGCGCCCGACCTCATCGGCACGCGCGGTTCCGGCGCGACTGCGGTCCGTTTGAGTTTGTATCGCAAGAGTAACGCGGATCCGGGTTACCTCGCGAAGAAAAAGGTGGTCGTCTGGTGCTTCGCGGCGCGCGAATTTACGGAAGCCGATCAAGGCTGGGTGATCCAGCCGATCGCGAAGTAGCACAGCGCTTGACGCGTGCGACCGATGCGGGCGAAACAGTGGCCGTTCTGATGACTAAAACTTCTTCAAGGCCATCGCGCCCGGTTCTTCGCGCAGGGGTCTTCAGCATGATTCTGTTCGCAATAAGCGTCGGTCCTGTGCGGGCGCAAACCCGGGACGACCAAAAGCTGAACGTGCTTTTCCTCGGTGATTCGCTCGCGCTGTGCGGTTTCGGAAAACGGCTGGATCAACACTTCCGTAGCGATCCGAAGGTAAACGCGACGTTCACTTACATGACCTGCGGGACGACGCCGCTGAGTTGGTTAAAACACAAGCCATACGAGAAGGTGAAAACGCAGTGTGGCTATTGGACAATCGAGTCGGTGCCGGGCTCAAAGCAACCGAAAGAGACGATCGATATCTACGGGACAAAACGGAACCAGGCGCCGAAAGCGCATCCAGTGCCGAAGCTGGAGGATCTGATCGCGGCGGTGCAGCCCGATATCATCGTGATGCAGTCGGGCAGTAATCTATTCGGCCTGTTCCCCGACGGAAAAACCATCCACC
>JALYXP010000404.1 GCA_030947045.1 Verrucomicrobiota bacterium
GCGCATCCATTCCTCGACGCGGCTGATGTCGCCTCGCCGCACCAAGTCAAAGTGGTGCTGAGCGCCGCCAGCGATGGGCTCTATTTTTCGCGCAGCGCGATTCCGTTTGCGCGAGAAAATCAGGCGACGGTGCGGCATCTGCGCCATCAGGGAATCTATGGATACACCCGCGAGTTGTTGCTTCGCTTCGTCAGCTGGAAACCGTCGCCGCTCGAGCGCGCGGAATCGCTCGAGCAATTGCGCGCGCTGGAGAATGGCGTAAGAATTCACGTGCTCGTCACGAAGACAGGTTCCCCCGGAATCGACACGCCGGAAGATGCCGCTGCGCTAGAGCAAATGCTCGCCGGCGCGAAGCGGAAGTTGGTCCGCCGATGAAATATATTTTCGTCACCGGCGGTGTCGTCAGCTCGTTAGGCAAAGGCCTCGCCGCGGCCGCGCTCGGCACGTTACTTGAGCTCCGCGGATTGCGCGTTGTCTTCCAGAAGTTCGATCCATATCTGAACGTCGACCCCGGGACGATGAACCCGTTTCAACATGGTGAAGTCTATGTCCTGAACGATGGCGCTGAGACCGATCTCGATCTCGGGCATTACGAACGCTTCACCAACTGCGTCCTCTCGCGGCACAACAATCTCACCAGCGGGCAGGTCTATGAGACGGTCATCCTGAAGGAACGTCGCGGCGATTATCTCGGCAAGACGGTGCAGGTGATTCCGCATGTCACGGACGAGATCAAAAAACGGATCCGCGAAGTTTCAGCGGAGAGCAACGCTGATGTCCTCATCACCGAAATCGGCGGGACGACTGGAGACATCGAGGGCCTGCCGTTTCTCGAAGCGATCCGACAGTTCATTCTCGAGGTCGGACCACAGCACGTCATTAACATGCACGTGACGCTGGTGCCGTTCATCAAGGCCGCCGGCGAGCTAAAGACGAAGCCGTCGCAGCAAAGCATCGCGAAGCTGCGCGAGATCGGATTGCAGCCGCAGGTGTTGATGTGCCGCACTGAGCTGCCGCTCGATAGCGAGACGCGCGAGAAGCTCTCGATGTTCTGCAACGTCTCGCCGAAAGCGGTGATCGAAGCGATGGACGTAAAGCACACAATCTACGAAGTGCCGCTGTTGCTGCACGAGGAGGGTCTCGACGCGCTCATTTGCGATCTGTTGCACCTGCACACACAACCGCCAGATCTCACGAATTGGCAGAAATTCGTCGACCGAATCATCAATCCGAAGAAGCAGGTGAAGATCGCGGTTGTCGGCAAATACATCGATCTGCAGGACGCCTACAAAAGCATTTACGAATCGCTCACGCATGCCGCGGCGAGTCAGGATTGCGGCATCGATTTGAAGCTCATCGATGCGGAAACTCTGCAGGACGGAGTCGATGGCGAGCTCAAGGATGTGGCCGGTGTATTAATTCCCGGCGGGTTTGGAGAGCGCGGCGTCGAGGGGAAAATCAAAGCCGCGCGTTTCGCTCGCGAGAACAATCTCCCCTACCTCGGGCTCTGTCTCGGCATGCAGGTCGCGACGATTGAGTTCGCACGAAACGTCTGCGGTTTGGCACAAGCGAACAGCACCGAGTTCGATAAAGAGACAGCCGACCCTGTGATCTCCCTCCTCGAAGAACAACGCGAGGTCGTGAATAAAGGTGCGAGCATGCGACTCGGCACTTGGCCGACAAAGATCGAGCAAGGCTCAAAGGCGGAGAGCGTCTACGGCAGCAACGAAGCGCTCGAGCGGCATCGGCATCGTTATGAGTTCAACATGAAATATCGCGAACAGATGCGCGAAAAGGGCTTCACGATTTCCGGCACTTCACCAGACGGGGCACTCGCAGAGCTGATCGAGCTGCGCGATCACCCTTACTTTCTGGCCTGCCAATACCATCCCGAATTCCAAAGCCGTCCGAACAAGCCGCACCCGCTCTTCAAAGGCTTTGTGCAGGCGTGCCTCGCGCACCAGAGCTAGGATCGCGCAATCCGCGCGCGCGGCAGCTGTCATCCTGAGCCGCGCAGACGGCCGAAGGATCTCGCAGCCGCACTCTTAGTAACACTTATTCGAGTGAGAAGATTGCTCGTGTCGTTGCGAGATCCTTCATCGTCTGCGCGATTCAGGATGACAGCTATCGTTGACGATTTGTCATCTCGCGGCCGCGCGGGTCAGCCGATCCATGATCGCGTTGCCCAACCCCGCGTCGGTTATTCTCTCTGCCACGATCAAATCAAGCGAAGCGTTATCCAACTCGCGCACGTAACGAAATAGATTCGCGCCAGCTTCTCTCAGATCTCCCGAGACACTCAATTGCCGATGCTCCGCGAACCCCGGTTGCATCGCGCTTTTCCAAGCGAGCAGTCCACAGCGTTTACCAAGCGGCAGCTGGAACTTCGCTACGTCCTCGACGACCACCAGCGGAGTTCGCGGTGCGTAATGCGACGGCAACTGTCCCGGGGCGACGATCCTGCCACGTGCCGCAACGACGTGGACATCGCCGAACTCCCGCAACTGCTCCAACGTGATCGGACCGGGGCGCAGAACTTCAACGATCTCATCTCGCACCGCGACGATCGTCGACTCCAAGCCATGGTCGGTCGGACCGGCGTCGATGATCAAGGGAATGCAGCCGTCCAGCTCTGCTGCGACGTGCGCCGCCGTGGTCGGACTGATGCGGCCAAATCGGTTGGCGCTCGGTGCCGCCAATGGACCAGCGAACACCTGCACGATCGCGCTGAACACTGGATGAGCGCTGACCCGCACGGCGACCGTTTCTAGCCCCGCCGTCACCAGATCCGGGACAAATGACGCGCGCGGCAGAACGATCGTCAGCGGGCCGGGCCAAAACTTCGCCGTTAGCGTCGCTACCACCCTCCCGGCCGTGCCCTCCACTTTCGCGATTCGCGTGAGCCACTCCGCGCCCGGCAGGTGAACGATCAGCGGATCGAACCGCGGGCGTTCCTTCGCCTCGAATATCTTCAGCGCCGCGTCGACGTTTAGCGCATCTGCCGCTAGCCCATAGACGGTCTCGGTCGGCAGCGCGATTGCTTCGCCTTCGCGCAGCATTTGAACGGCGGAGGCAACGGCTAAGGCGAGTTCGCGATCGCTGCCGACGCCCAGAATTTGCGTCTTCACTTCGACTTCCGCTGGAGGGCATCGCGCGCTTGCGTGACACGCTCAACAGCCTCGTCCGCAGTCGCGCCCAGTGCAGTCAAATGTCCCATTTTGCGGCGCGGGCGCGGCTCGGTTTTGCCGTAGAGATGCAGATGCACACCTGCGATTTCAAGAGCCGCCGGCCAATTTGGCTCGCCGCTTTGCCACGCCTCGCCGAGCAGATTCGCCATCGCCGTTGGCCGTAACACATCCGTCCCGCCTAGCGGCATTCCACAGACCGCGCGGACCTGCTGTTCGAACTGGCTCGTCACGCACCCTTCGATCGTCCAGTGACCTGAATTGTGCGGGCGCGGAGCGAGTTCGTTGACGATGATCTCGCCGTCAGTCTTCAGAAACATTTCGACCGCCAGAAGCCCTACGAGGTCCAGCTTTTCCGCAATGGTCCGAGCCAACTCCGCGGCGGCTTTTTCCGTCTGCGCATCGACGCGAGCCGGGACAACGGTGACATCGAGGATGTGATTCCGGTGAATGTTCTCCGACACGGGAAACGTCGCCATCGCGCCGTCAGGACCGCGAGCTACAATGACCGAAATTTCTTTCTCGAATTCCACCGCTCCCTCGAGCACCAACTCGTCAGCCGAACTCGCGTTCCAGATTTCCTCAAAGTCATCACGCGCCGCGATCGTCTGCTGGCCTTTGCCATCGTAGCCAAACGCCGCCGTTTTTAGAATCGCGGGCCGACCAATTCGTCCCACGGCGTGCTCCAGTTCGCGCGCACTGCGCACCGCCGTGAACGGCGCGATCGGAATTCCTGCCGAGATCAGAAATTCTTTCTCGCGCAATCGATTCTGCGCGATGTGCAGGATTGAGCCGGCCGGACGCACGTCGCGTTCCTCCGCACACCATTCGACAGTGGCGACTGGAATGTTCTCGAACTCAAACGTGATGACGTCGACGTCGGCAGCGAATTTACGGACCGCCGCTTCGTTCGTGTAATCCGCGATGCGTGTGAGATCGGCCAGTTGACCCGCGGGGCTGTTCTCTTCCGGCGTGAAGATTACGACGCGATAACCCATCCGGCGAGCCGCGATCGCAAACATCCGACCGAGCTGACCGCCGCCCATCACGCCGATGGTCACGCCGGGCGGATAGGTGCGTTTCATTCGAGGCGCTGAGCGAGCACGGCCTCCGTCTGCTCCTGTCGAAATGCTTCGACCTTCGCCCGCACGGCTTCGTCTTTCAGCGCCACAATGCTGGCAGCGAGCAGCGCCGCGTTCTTCGCGCCGGAGACGCCGATCGCCAGCGTGCCGACCGCCACGCCGGCGGGCATTTGCGCGATCGAAAGAAGCGAGTCGACGCCGCGCAGCGTCTTTGATTCGACCGGGACACCCAAGACCGGCAGCCAGGTATGCGCCGCGATCATTCCCGGTAAATGCGCTGCGCCGCCTGCGCCGGCGATGATCACCTGAAGCCCGCGGGCCGCGGCTTCGCGCGCGAAATCCGCCATTAACTCCGGTGTGCGATGCGCGGAGACGATCCGATGTTCACTCGGCACGCCAAAGCGCGCGAGCCATTCCACCGCATGCCGCATCGTCTCCCAATCTGATTGGCTTCCCATCACCACGGCCACGACGGCGGCAGATGATGATTCGGCAGCGGCCATGCTGATTTCCTTCTCGCAACCGCTGTCGTTGTAAAGCCGTTTCTGCGGTTCTTCTGCAGCGGCGGGATGTCACCGCCGATCTGCGTGTTGAGACGCTGAGGTCGGCCTTACAAAGCGCCGCTACCGAAGAAGGACCTCGAGACCAGCACGTTGCACTAGGGCGCGAGCCCCGCTTACGTGATCCATGGCAGAACGCGGCGAGGCCATCGTGTTGATCGGTTTCATGGGCACAGGCAAGTCGTCGGTCGGCCGTGCCCTTGCGCAGCTTACGGGTCTGCGTCGGTACGATACCGATCAGATAGTCGCGCGGCGTTTTGGTATGCCGATCGCGCAAATCTTTGCGCAGCACGGTGAAACGGCATTTCGCGATGCTGAAGCTAGCGCCTTGGATGAACTGCCGAGGTCCGCAGCCGTCATCGTCACCGGCGGCGGCAGCGTTTTACGCGCGGGCCACGTGCAGAAGATTCGCAGTCTGGGGGTTGTCGCGCAGCTAACCGCGGACCTCGAGACTTTACTCGAACGACTCTCGCGGCGTGCAACACGTCCATTGTTAAAGACAGCTGATCCTCGCAAGACGGTCACAGAACTGCTCGCGGTGCGCGGACCGCTCTATCGCGAGGCGGCTGATTTCACGGTGAACACATCGGAGCTGCGCCACGACGAGGTCGCCGAACGCGTGCTTGCTGGCATTGAGGAGGTTCGGTAACGTGTGCGCTGACGATGGCACCTGCGCACCCGACACGAAGTCGGCGCTGCTCGCGCGAGCGAAAGAACTCGGCTTCAACGATTGCCGAATCGCAAAGGTGGCGCAGCCGCGACACGGCGCGGAATTCCAAAGCTGGCTGCGCGAAGGCGCTGCGGGCGAGATGAGCTGGCTCGAGCGCGGCGAGGAGAAGCGGCTAGATCCACGACTCGTTCTGCCGGATGCACGGTCAGTCGTGGTAGTCGCGATGAACTATTGGCAGGGACATGTCGTTGGGACCTCCACAAACGGCCGGATCGCGCGGTACGCCTGGGGCGACGACTACCATGACGTGATGCTCGCGAAGCTGCGCAGGCTCGACGAGCTGCTAACTGCGTTCGGCGGCCGACAGAGGTGCTATGTCGACACAGGTCCCGTGCTCGAGCGCGACTTCGCCGCGGAAGCCGGCGTCGGTTGGCATGGCAAAAGCACGATGTTACTCAACGCGCAGCTCGGGACGTGGTTCTTCCTCGGCGAGATTTTGACGACGCTGGAGCTCGCACCCGATGCGCCCCAACCGCCACGCTGCGGCACCTGCACGAGGTGCATTACCGCCTGCCCGACCGGAGCAATTACTCAAGCGCATCGTGTCGACGCGCGTCGCTGTATCTCGTACCTCACGATTGAACTGAAAGGCTCAATCCCGCTCGAATTCCGTCCGCTGATCGGCGACCGCATCTACGGCTGCGATACCTGTCTCGATGTGTGTCCCTGGAACCGCTTCGCGGCTGTCTCGCGCGAAGCCGCGTTCGCGGCGCGGCCCGCGACAAGTGCGATGCAGTTGCGCGATTATCTCAGTCTCACGGACGAGCAGTTTCGCGCCCTCTTCCGCGGATCACCAATCAAGCGCATCAAACGCCGCGGCTTATTGCGAAACGTTTGTGTTGCGCTCGGGAATGTTGGTAATGCGGACGATCTTCCTGCCCTCGAACGCGCCGCGGAAGACCCCGAGCCGTTGCTTGCGGAGCATGCGCGTTGGGCCATTGAGCAGCTCCGAAACCGCTGCCATCCTGCTGCGGCGTGCGGAGATCGCAACGCTAACATCTCTGCTGCGTGATTGCGATTGCGCGGGAGTGCTGGCTAAAGTGAACGACGTTTGCTTCCATCGGTCCAACCAGCCAGTATTCGTCAGCCCCCGTTATGCATCAAGCCGTCGCCACGCCCGCCACGATTCCGCCTAAAAAGCGAAAATCGCGGCGCACTCGTTACATCATTCTCTCTATCATCGGACTCCTGATCGCGTGGATCGTGATCTCGGTCATCCTCGGCAAACGCGAGAAACCGATCCCGGTGGTAACGGAAAAGGCAGTGCGCAAGACGATCGTCCAAACCGTCTCCGCAACGGGTAAGGTGCAGCCGGAAGTGGAGGTAAAGATTTCACCCGAAGTGGCTGGTGAGATCATCGAGCTCCCGGTTACCGACGGCATGCCGGTCAAGAAGGGCGATCTTTTAATGAAAATTCGCCCTGATTCGTATAAGGCGCAATTAGAAGCCCAAGTGGCTGCGATCAGCGCGGCACGCGCGACAAGTCTTCAGTTACGGGCCGCAACCTCTAAGACGGAGCAAGACCTGAAGCGCAGTCAGGACCTTTATAACAAGAAGATGATTTCGGAGGCCGAGTTCGTCGCTGCCAAGACGGCGCATGATGTGGCGGCATCGACCTACGATAGCTCCCTGCATGAGATTGAACGTGCGGAAGCCGGGTCAAGCCAGGCGCGGGATCAACTTTCGAAAACGACTATCTACTCACCCATTGATGGGAAAGTCACAGTCCTCAACAGCAAGCTCGGTGAGCGTGTCGTCGCCACGAACCAGTTCGCCGGCACTGAAGTGATGCGGGTCGCCGATCTCGCCCACATGGAAGCACGTGTCGACGTGAACGAGAACGACGTTGTCACGGTCAAGCTCGGCGATAAAGCGGAGGTCGGAATCGACGCTTACGGCGAACGGAAATTCCACGGCGTCGTCGCGCAGATCGCTAACACCGGGAAGACCACCGGGACAGGTACGCAGGAAGAAGTCACTAACTTCGAGGTGAAGATCCGGATCGAGGACCGTGACGTTCAGTTGCGTCCCGGTCTAAGCTGCACCGCGGACATTCAAACCGACATGGTGCAGGATGCGGTAGCGGTGCCGATGCAGAGTGTCACGATCCGTACTGGTGACACCAACCTTAGCCCTGAAGAAATCGAGAAGCGGAAGTTGAAGCAGACCGCGAGTGATAAAGGCGATAACGGCGCAGAATTCACCAATGAACGCATGGAGAAGCGCACCGAGAAGCAGGAACGGCAAAGCCTGGCAAAGGTGGTGTTCCTGAAGAAGGGTGGCAAAGCTGAGATGGTTAAAGTTACTACTGGCATTGCCGACGACACCTACATGGAGATTAAGACGGGTGTGCAGCCGGGAGATGAAGTGATTTCCGGTAGCTACAGCGCGATCAGCCGGCAGCTAAAGAACGGCGCGAAGGTTGAGATAGAGAAGACTGACAAGAAGTAGCTACATGCTACCGCGCTTCTCTCTGAGCTGTTAGTTTTGTATTCGCATGAGTCCCGGCGACACAATCCGCCCCCACGGCCCGATCGTCATCGACATCGAGAACATCACGAAACATTACGTGATGGGCGAGGAAACTGTTCACGCGCTGCGTGGCGTAAGCCTGCAAATTCACCGGAACGAATACCTGGCGATCATGGGGCCCAGCGGGAGCGGCAAGTCGACGCTCATGAATATGCTGGGGTGCCTTGATACGCCGAGCTCGGGTCGCTACGAGTTCAATGGTAAAGATGTGTCCGCCATGGAAGGCGACGAGCTGGCGGCGATTAGAAATCGCGAAATTGGTTTCGTCTTCCAGACGTTCAACCTGCTGCCCCGCTCTACCAGTCTCCGCAACGTGGAGTTGCCGCTGATCTACGCCGGAATTGATCCCGTGACCCGCGAAGAACGCGCCGCTCAAGCTCTGCGTGATGTCGGCCTCGGTGAACGACTTCAACATAAACCTAACGAATTATCCGGCGGCCAACGCCAGCGTGTAGCGATCGCGCGTGCGCTGGTGAACGATCCGTCGATCATCCTTGCCGATGAGCCGACGGGTAACCTCGACTCCCGAACGGGCGAAGAAATCATGGCGTTGCTGGAATCGCTCTACCAGAAAGGTAACACCATCATTTTAGTGACCCACGAGCCGGATATCGCCCGCCACGCGCGCCGCAGCGTGCATCTGCGCGATGGGTTGATCGAAAGCGATCGAGTTGCCGAGGAGTTGGCGACTGTTTAACCGCCATCCATGAAGCGTTTCATCTACGAGCTGACGGAGAGCTGGAAGATCGCGCTCGCGCAGATGCAGGCGAATAAGACCCGGTCAATGCTGACCGCTCTCGGAGTCATCATTGGCATCGTTGCGGTGACGCTAATGGGCACCGCGATTACTGGCATCCAGACTGGCTTCGACAAGAGCATGGCGATCATTGGCGAAGACGTCCTCTACGTCAGCCAGTTTCCCTGGGCGCGAGTAAATGATTGGTGGAATTATCGCGACCGGCGCAAGATCAAGACGGAATACGCCGAAAAGTTGAACCGCCTGATCGAAGCAGCTCCCCGAACGAACCTGCTCATCGCGGTGCCTACCTCGAACCTCGTGCAGACTGTAAAGTATGCCGATAACCAGGTAAGTAACACGATCGTCCAAGGCACTACTTCAGACTACCCCGTGATCACCACCGTGGACCTGACGGAAGGACGCTTCTTCAACGAGACGGAGTCGAAAGGCGCGGCCAACGTAGTCGTCATAGGTTACGACCTGGCGGACGCGCTTTTCGCTTCCACGAGTCCGATTGACAAGATGCTGCAGATTAACGGGCAGCAGTTCAAGGTGATTGGCGTCGGAGCTCGTCAAGGTTCCTTCCTGGGACTATTCAGTCTGGACTCGATCGCCATCGTGCCACTGACAACATTCAGAAAATACTTTAGCGCGAAGAGTGATTCAGATGTCCGCGTCAAGGTGAAGGACAAGCTCAAGATGGCCGAAGCGAAGGATGAGCTTGCAGGACTGATGCGCCGAGTGCGCGGGCTCCCGCCGGAAAAGAAGGACGACTTTAACCTTAATGAACAACAGGCCTTCAAAAGTACGCTAGACCCGGTAAAGAACTCGATCGCGATCGCGGGTCTCTTTATCACTGGCCTTGCGCTCTTCGTCGGTGCGATCGGCATTATGAACATCACATTCGTAAGCGTGAAGGAGCGGACGAAAGAGATCGGGACTCGTAAAGCGCTCGGCGCGCGACGACAGACGATCCTCTTGCAATTCCTAATCGAATCGGTCGCCCTTTGTGTGCTCGGCGGCTTTATCGGGCTCACCTTTGCCTACGTCGTCTGCTTCGCGATTGCCGCGGCGTTACCGTCGTTCCCGATCCAGTTTTCCCTCGGCCTGGTAGTCGTCAGTATGATCGTCTCGGTAATGACCGGTCTTGTCTCTGGTTTCGCGCCTGCCTGGTCTGCTTCGAGGCTGGATCCTGTCACAGCGCTTCGTTATGAGTGAGCGAGTATCCGTAGCTGCTAGCCGATGAAATTCCGCGAGATCATTGCGATGGCTTTGCAGTCGCTTGGGGCGAATAAGCTTCGCTCCGGGCTGACGATGACCGGGATAACTATCGGCGTCTTCTCGGTCATCTCGGTGATGACTGCTATCGGGGCTCTCCAAAGCTCGATTGAAACTGGTATTAATTTCCTCGGTTCTAATATCTTCCAGTTCGCGAAATATCCGATTAGCGGAGGGGCCGGTGGTCGGAATCAGAACAAGTATGAGAACCGCCGTAATATTAGCTATCTCCAGGCGGTGCACTACCAAGCGTTGATGGAAGGCAACGCGCGCGAGATTTGTCTCAAGGCGTTCGAACAAGGTGGTCAGGCGACCTACGGCGGAGAAAAGACGCCGCCGAGTCTGAGAATTGCCGGCACGAACAAAGGTTTTCTCGCCGCCAATAGCTACAACCTCGGATACGGGCGTAACCTTACCGAAGAAGATGTCGAGCTAGCCCGCAGCGTTGCCGTAGTCGGGAAGACGATCGAGAAGCGACTGTTTCCGCATGAGTCGCCGATCGGCAAGGTCATCAAGCTCAACGGACATCCGCTCACCATCGTCGGGGTGCTGGAAGAAAAGGGCAGCGCGTTTGGCGAGAGCCAGGACGATATCTGCGCCATACCAATCACTCGATTCTTCGAAAACTTCGGCTCGGCAAAGCGGTCGGTGAACATCGCAACGCAGTCGCAATCGCAGGAGACTTACAACCACACAATGGACAAAGCGATCAGTGCGATGCGGATAGCTCGCGGCCTTAAGGCGCACCAACCGAACGACTTCGAGATCTATTCCAACGATTCCCTTAAAAGCGCTTTCACTTCCGTGGCCGGTATTGTGCGCATCGGGGCATTCGTGATCAGCCTGATTGCACTTGTCGCGGCGGGCGTTGGTATCATGAACATCATGCTCGTCAGCGTAACCGAACGGACGAAGGAAATTGGGATTCGAAAGTCGATTGGCGCACGCAGTGGCGACATCCTACGGCAGTTTCTGACGGAGGCTGTGTTCATCTCTGAGGCAGGCGGGGTTGTCGGCATCCTCCTGGGCGTCCTCGGCGGCAACTTGCTCGCGCATTGGCTGAAAGCGGACCTGATCTTTCCGTTCGGCTGGGCAATTGCCGGTCTGGTGGTTTGCTCGGCGATCGGGATCGGGTTCGGGTTTTACCCGGCCTATCGCGCGGCATCGCTCGACCCGATCGAGGCGCTTCGCTTCGAGTAGGCACACGCGACCGCGGGAGATCCGCGAGGGGCACGCAACTTGCAACTGGTTGCTTTGACATCGCCGGCGGATTTTCCCATCCTTGCGGTTTTACCAGCCCAACACCGTGTCCGCCCTTCCCCCATCCTTCGCCGGCGCCACGGGCAACATTCTCCTCGTCGAAGACTACGCCGCGCTCGCGATAGCGATCTCGTCGGCGCTAAAAAAGTTCGCGCCAACTCATAAGACGCGCGTCGTCCCCACGCTCGCGCTCGCGGAAGCGGCGGCAGCGGAAACGGCGCCGGACCTGCTGATTGTCGATTACGATCCGCCGCCGCCGGGCGCGATCGAGTTCTTCGATAAACTCCGATCGGAGCTGCCGGCCGCGCGCGTTCTGGTCATCGCGGCGGGGTTATCGCCCGCAGTAATGGCAGCGCACGCCGGCCGCTTCGGCTTCGAGTTTGTCGAGAAGCCGTTTGAACTCGCAGAGCTCGGACGCGCGGTCGAGGCGCTAATTGCACCGGGAGACCGCTCCGCGCCGACCTTGCGCGATGTCGGCCTGGCGGAATGGCTGCCACTGCTTTGCGGGGCCGGCCAGACGACGATGTTGCGAGTGGATGCAACGGACGGACGCACCGGCGAGGTGCACCTGGCACAAGGACAAATCGTCCATGCGGTTGCCGCTGGGCAAGTTGGATCGCGAGCCTTGCAAGAGATGCTCGATTGGGTGGCGCCTCGCGTGACAGAGGTTCCGCGCATCGGCAGTGCGGCGCGCACGATCGCAGCCCCGTGGACGACGCTTCTCGCCGAAGCGTTCCGTCAACAGAAGTTGGTCGAGCCTTCGAAAGCCCCGGAAGTGACGCGTGCGCGCCCGCTCCCGGAACACACGAAGACGCTCCTCGTGATCGACGATACCGAACTGCTGTTGCTCTTTGCGGAGGAAATCCTCTCGACGGCGATCCCGGAACTAAAAATCGTCACGGCTTCGTCCGGCTCGGAAGGTGTCGCGCGTGCTCTTGCCCT
>JALYXP010000080.1 GCA_030947045.1 Verrucomicrobiota bacterium
ACCGGATCGAAATTTGCCAGCCCGACGCCGCACCACGGCGACGTCCGGATGAGTTGCCACGTGTCGCGGAAGATCAGCCAACGGAAATCGGTCGACATGCCCTCGCCTTCGCCGCGGATATTAAAACGCTCGAGCGTCTGGCCGCCGAACACCAGCATTACGGTGAGCAGCACGAGCAGCGCGCACGCCCCGAGCGCGATCTGCGCTCCTGAGCGGCGGCGCAGCGCGAACGTCGCTAACCAAAGCGCGCTGCCAGCCACCAGAATCGCGATGCCCGCCCGCGAGAAATTCAAGACAATCGCTGCAATCAAAACCGCGAATCCGGCGACCCAGAAAATCCAGCGCTTGCGACCCTGGCGGAGGTCATCATGTCCGCAGGCGAGGATGACGACCGCAGTAATGCCGAGGAGATCGGCGGTCTGGTTGCGGTTCGGGAACGGGCCGAAGCCACGCTGATTGTGCCAGAACGGCAGTGCTGAATGCGCGAGATATAGCCCGACGGCGAGTGCGGCTAGCAGCGCCACGCCGCTGGCGAAAATACGCAGCTGTTGTCGCACGCCGCGCGTGTCGAGTTCCTGGGTCGCGACGAGATAAAGCCAGCTCAGCGCGGCGGCGAAACTTAGCCAGCAGCCAAGGCTAAGCCACGGCTGCGGGCTCAAAGTTGATCCCACATCGACGGCGAAATCATGCACGAGCGCCTGCCGCCAGGTCGGAAGGTAAAACCAGCTCGCAGGCAGAAACGCCGTTGCGGCGCAGGCCAACAGCGCGACGAGAATCGTATTCACCGCGAGCCCGAGCGACAGCCGCGGCGGTCGTGCGAGCAACAAAACTCCGAGCAGAGCGACAATGATGCCTTCCGCCCACTTCTCCGTCGCGCCCCCGAGGAGGCATGCCAGCAGCGGCAAGAGCGGCACCACCGGGTCTGTCCACGCGCGCTGCGGCGCCGAGCGTGAACGGCGACGATGGGCCCCTTGTTCAGCCGTTTGCCCGGTCACGGAAAGGCGCGCCTCATTGGTATGGGAGTAGCTGGGGTAAAGATGCGGTTTTACCGCAACCGGACCGATGCACTGCGCGTTGAACTTACCATGGGTTGAAGGCGTTGTGCCATCGCGTACGCTTCGCTCTGCCCGTCTTTAAGCCATGGTGACTCAACGCACAGAAGGTCTATACCGCGTTTTCCTTCTCTGCCAGATCTTCATGGTGGCGGCGCTGTTCTGGCTCGGCATCTGGATCATGCTGACGTTCTACTCGGACGGCGAAGGGCTTACCTTTAACGCGCGCCGCTACAGCATTTATTGCGCGCTGCTAATGCTCGGGATGGCAATTGAGTCCCTCAGCCGCGATGGATCGAAGAACTACTTTTTGCAGAATGAGCTGCTCCGGCAGCATCGACTCAGTCTCCGGCAGACGTTCGCGAGCGTTGGCGCGCTGGTGTTATACATCGTCGCCGCGAAGGACGCCTTCATCTCGCGTGTCTTCTTTTTCAACTTCGTCCCGTGGCTGTATGTGGCGCTCCTCTTTTCGCATCATTATCTGCCGTCGATCCTCGCGCGCGGGATCTTTAAGGGTGAGCGCGAAGAGAAGACGTTGCTCGTCGGATCAAGCGAGAAGGCGGCGCAATTGCGCGGCTGGCTGCGGCGAAAAGCCGACATTGGCCTACGGACGATCGGCCTCATTTCGGACGAATCGATCACCGCGACATCGGACGGCATTCCGGTGCTCGGCCAATCGGACAATCTCGCGCAGATCATCCGCGAGCGCGGCGTCACACAAGTGATCATGCTGGAGTTCCCGCTCTTCACGGAGATCAACCGCACCATCATCCAGGTGTGCGATCAACTCGGCGTACGCCTCCTGATTGTGAGCGATCTCGAGGAAAAACTTCGTCATCCCGTAACGCACTTCGAAGACGATGGCTTTCGTTTCATCGGTTTGCGCGAAGAGCCGCTCGAAAATCCGCTCAACCGTTTTTTCAAACGCTTCATCGATGTGTGCATCGCGCTGCCTGTGATGCTCTTCGCCTTCCCGCTTGTGACGGTCATCGTCTGGCTGGCGCAGCGGTTTCAATCACCGGGTCCGCTCTTCCACATCCAAACGCGCGCGGGCATGCAGAACCGGCGCTTCAGAATCTTCAAATTCCGCACGATGCACGCGCACGATCACGACATCACCAAGCAGGCCAGCGCGGCGGACGCGCGGGTGTTCCCGCTCGGACGCTGGTTTCGGAAGCTCAGCATCGATGAAGTGCCGCAATTTTGGAACGTGCTGCTCGGCGACATGAGCATCGTCGGACCGCGTCCGCATCTCATCGAGCACAACCAGCAGTTCTCGCAGTTCATGGCGAACTATCATGTGCGCACGTTTGTGAAACCGGGTATCACAGGGCTGGCGCAAGTGCGTGGCTACCGGGGCGAGGCGCGCGACAAATCGGACATCCAGCACCGCGTGGAGTGCGACATCGAGTATCTCGAGAATTGGAATCTGTCGCTCGAGTGCGGGATCATTCTGCGGACTTGTGCGCAGTTGGTGGTGCCACCGCGCAGTGCGTACTAAGCGTTATCTTTCGAGGCAGCTGCTCTCGCGCCGTCATCCTGAGGCAGGCGAAGCGCGCCGAAGGATCTCGCCTATGCAGATTGTGTCACACGCAGCGGGCGAAAGCGTGAACTGCAATCCACGTCGGCCGCGGTTTCGCGTGACGCAGATTCCATAGGAGAGATCCCTCGACCGTCTCCGCGGCTCGGGATGACGCCTGCTGCGCGCCTCGTTATGCCCCGCTGCTAGAGCGCTCTCAATTCTTTCACGAAACTCTCGAACACGTGTGCCTTGTCGAACTGCTGCACGTAAACTCGACCGGCCGCTCCGTACCTTCGTAGCCGCTCCGGATCTGACGCAACCGCGTCGAGCAGCTCCGCGACCTCGCGTGGATTCCCCGGCGCGATGTTCACCCCGAACCCGGCCTGCACAGCTGCTTCCGCTAACTCGCTTTCGGGATCGGCGACGGTGATCACCGGTTTCGACTGC
>JALYXP010000417.1 GCA_030947045.1 Verrucomicrobiota bacterium
CCCGACGAACGTCCAGATATCGACCCACGTCGGGTAAAACAATCCCCACGACGACGGCAGGAAGTCGCGATGCAATCCGCCAACGATAATGATGAAACGCTCGAACCACATGCCGGCGTTCACGCACATGCAGACGAAGTAAAACGACGTAGATGTTAAAGCGGAAACGCTTGAACCAGAACAGCTGTGGCGCAACGGAGTTACAGAACAACATCCCGACCCACCAGTACCACCAGTAGGGACCAAGAATGCGGTTATAGAACGCGTATTTCTCGTATTGATTGCCGCTGTACCACGCGACGAAAAACTCCATTGCGTAGGCGTAGCTAACGATCGATCCCGTCAGCAAAATGATCTTTGCCATCTTGTCGATGTGCTGCGGCGTAATGATGTCTTGCAGCTTGTAAATCGCGCGCGCCGGAATCAGCAGCGTCAGCACCATCGCAAAGCCGCCGAAGATGGCACCGGCGACGAAATACGGCGGAAAGATCGTCGTGTGCCACGTCGGAATTACCGACGTCGCGAAGTCGAAGGACACCACGCTGTGCACCGAGAGCACGAGCGGCGTCGAAAGACCGGCGAGCAATAGATACGCCATTTCGTAATGGCGCCAGTTGCGGTTCGACCCGCGCCAGCCGAGTGCGAAAATTCCGTAGAGCAGCTTTTTGATCTTGGTCGTGGCGCGATCGCGCAACGTCGCCAGATCCGGAATTAAACCAGTGAACCAAAAGAGCACCGAGACGGAGAAATAAGTCGAGACCGCAAACACGTCCCACAACAGGGGCGACCGGAAGTTTGGCCAAATGCCGTAGTTGTTCGGGATCGGCGCGAGGAACCACGCCATCCAGACGCGACCGACGTGCACGCCTGGGAAAATCGCGGCGCAGATAACAGCAAACAACGTCATCGCTTCCGCGGCGCGATTAATCGATGTGCGCCACTTCTGGCGGAGCAGAAACAAGATCGCCGAGATCAGTGTGCCGGCGTGACCGATACCGATCCAGAAAACGAAGTTCGTGATGTCCCAAGCCCAGCCTACGGGATGGTTCAATCCCCACGTGCCGACGCCCGTTGAGATTTGGTAGCCAAGACAGAACAGCCCGATCCCTGCAACCATCGCGCTGATGACGAATGCCACCCACCACCAGCGTGGAGCCGCGCCTTCGTTTACACCGGCAATGCGTTCGGTGATCCAATTGAAGTTCCGCTTGTTCAACACCAGCGGCACGCGAGTGAGCGGCCGCTGAATGGAAGGCGATGCCTCCGCCTGAATCACGTCTGGAACTGTGCTCGCGCCGTTCACTTAGTGGGGCGTCTCCTTTGGCACAGGCTTCGCATCGGCGTTCTGCCCGTCCGCCTGTGGCGCCTGCGGGTTCAGCGTGCCGGCGTCGTGGCTCTCGAAATTGTGCTCGGCTTCACCTGGCTCGATCCGTTCGTCGGTGACAGGGCTGGCGAGACCAATCTTTTTCGCATCCGGCATCTTGGGATTCGGATTACGGAGCCGCGCCTGGTAGCTGGTGCGTGTCCTGACGTTCAAATACTCGAGCAGCCGGTAGTTGCGATCCTGCGCCTTCATCTTCGAGACGCGGCTTTCCGGGTCGGCGATATCACCAAAAACAATCGCATCGGTCGGGCAGGCCTGCGCGCATGCACTGGTGAAGGAATCGCGCGGAATCAGCGTCTGATCGGAAGCACCCGCGCGGACGTGCGCCGCGATCTTCGCCTCTTCGATGCGTTGCACGCAATAGGTGCACTTCTCCATGACGCCACGCATGCGGACAGTGACGTTTGGATTCTTCTGCAGCTTCATCGTGTCAGGCGCGCCTTTTTTGGTCAAAGGCCCGAGATATTCCTGATACACGCCGATCCCGAGCTTCTTGGAAAGGCCGACCGTTTTCTTGCCCACCGGCCGCTGATTGTAATCAAAGAAATTAAAGCGCCGCACCTTGAACGGGCAGTTGTTCGCGCAGTACCGCGTGCCGATGCAGCGGTTGTAGGCCATCACGTTCAGGCCATCCTCGCTGTGGACCGTCGCGTTGACCGGGCAGACGGTCTCGCACGGCGCGTTTTCGCAGTGCTGGCACATCATCGGTTCGTGCACCATTTCCGGATCTTCCGGCAACTGTCCGCGATCCTGGTTGAACGGCTTTTCGTCCGCAAAATAGCGATCAATGCGCAGCCAGTGCATGGCCCGTCCATGACTTACCTGCAGTTTGCCCACGATCGGGATGTTATTCTCCGCCTGGCAGGCGATCACGCACGCACTGCAGCCGGTGCAGACATTCAAGTCGACCGCCATGCCCCACTGCTGCGGCGCGCTGAGTTTCGGATGGCTGTAGATCGTTGGCAGCCTCGGCGGGAGCTCTTCGTCGCCGGCGATCTTCTTCACGAATTCATTGTCTTCGCGATACCGATCGAGCGTCGCTTCACGCACCAGCCCGCGGCCTTCGATGCTCCAATGCTCCTGCGTCGTGGCGAGCAGATGCGTTCCGGCCAGCTTCGCGATTTTAACTCCTGCGACGGTCTTACCATCGGCGGTGATGAAGTGCGGATTTGTGCTCGTCCGCAGCAGGTAGCCGTTGAAGCCGATCGCCTCGCTCGCAGGTGATGCATCAGTCGGATCACCGCCACCGGAGTAGGTCATCGGCTTGCCGTCCGCGACCACGCGACCGTAGCCGAGCGAGATCGTAATCGAATTATCAGCGTGTCCCGGCGCAACCATGACCGGAATCGCGAGTTGGCGTTGGACCGCTTTGCCGTTCGCATCCGTCATCGTCTCGGTGACGGTGATTTCGATCATGTCACCGGTGTTGACCGCGTGATGCCGGGCGAGGGCGGGGCTGAGCAGCGCGGCGTTGTCCCACGTCAGCTTGGTCACCGGATCCGGCATTTCCTGGAGCCAGCCATTATTGATATACCGGCCGTCGTCTATCGAGTAACTCCGCACGAGCACGATCTCCGGCGAGTCCGCCGTCGGCATCGGCGGCGACGACCAAAGCGTGTGCGCGACACCACCAGCGGCGTTCGAATAAAACGTCGGCGGCTTATCAGCACGCGTGACGTGAGCGGCAAAACCGTCCCGCAGAAATTGCGACCAGGCCGCTTCGAAATCTCCCGGTGGCGTTGTTGCGCGGAAAGTTTCCTTCACCAACTCTGGACCTTCGAGTTTCGGCCCACCGAGCAAGCCGTTCATCAGCTCGATCTCCGAAACACCGCCGAACAGCGGCAAGATCATCGGTTGAATCGCGAGGTGGGCGCCTTCCGCGGTGAGGGCATCGCCCCACGACTCGAGATAATGCGCCGCCGGCACATGCCAATGGCTGTGATGAGAAGTGGCGTCTTCGTGGTAACCGAGGCGCACGACTTCCGGAACCTTTTGTTGCAGGTCTTCCCAGTGCAGCGTCTGCTTGTTTGCGCGATCTTCCTGCAGGCTGCGCGGCGCGTTGTAAACCGGATCGCCGCCGAAGATAAACAGCTGCTTCACGCGGCCGGCGTTGATCTCGGAAGCGAGCTGCAGAATGCTGTTCGTCTTGGAATTGCGCGGGAAATCACGAATCAACAAAGTCGTGCCGACGTTCTTCAGCGCAGCGTTGATTGCGTAGACAATCAACTGCACGACAACCGGCTGCATCGGCCCGGCGACGACAAGGCTCGCACCCGGTTTCGACATCAAGTCGTTCGCGCATTCGGTCAGCCATCGATCGTCGAACTGCATCGAATCCGCGGGCGCCGCCAGCGTTGCAATCACGGAACCAAGCCCTGCGTCTTGCGTACTGACCGCGATTTTGCCGGCGAGCGCATGTGCGAACGCCGGGATCTGGCTGGCTGGGACGCGGAGGCGATGATCCGCCATCGCACCGGTGAGCGAAAAGCGATTTTCGACCACGTAGAGCCGGTTCATCGATTCCTTCGCTGTCGTGACGCGACGCCGCGAGCTAAAGGCGCGCGATGACGCGATGTCGCCTTCGCCGCAGTCGAGGAAGTCGCTGTCGAGCGCGAGCACGACATCAGCGCGATCGAAACGCGGAACGAGTCGTGAGTTGTCCCCAAAGCTGATTTGTGTCCCGAAATTTTGCGCTTCGCTTAGCAGCGGCTCGTAGGAGCACCACCGCATTTTCGGATACATTTTCTCCAGCTCGCCGCGCATCCGTTCACGCGTCGGCGAGTGAGTTTCCTCGACCAGAAACGCGAGCCCCGCGCCACCGTCGGCCGCGAGCTGCGGGCGGATCTGCGCGAGGTATTTCTCGAACTCCTCACGCGTGCTTGTCTTGCCGTTCTCGACGAAATGCTGCGAACGCGCGGGATCGTAAAGATCGAGAATAGAAGCCTGCGCGAATGTGTCAGTCGCGCCGCCGCTCGCGGGATGTAGCGGATTGCCCTCGATCTTGATCGGGCGTCCATCGACGGTCGCGACAACCAGCGGAATTGCGCCAGTCCGGCGCGGCATCGCGGTCGCGTAATACAACGCCTTGCCGGGAATTGCCCACTCGACACTCTTCGAGAACGGCAAAAGGTGCATCTCCGGACGACGGCAGCTGCTCAAGCCGCCGGCACCCGCGAGGGCCATCGACGCCCCCATCAATTTCAAAAAGCTGCGCCGCGACCATTCGTCCCCTTTCAACTGGTCAGCGCCCGACGGAAATTCGCGTGACAGCCAATCCTGAAACTCCGGCGTATCGCTCAGCTCGTTCACGCTGCGCCAGTAACGTTTTCCGGTGGTCGGCTCCGGTGGATGTTCGAAAACGCGCTTCATCGGTGGCACCCCTGGCAATTCAATGGCGGGTTAACGTTCCACCGCTCTTTCAAAGTCTGACCGATCTCCTGTTGCGTCAGGTGTTGCTTCTGTGACCAATCGCCCGTCGCGCCCTTCGCCTGCCCATATTTCGCCACAAACTGAGCCGGTTGCACATCTTCAGGTTTCCAATCGAGGTTGGTAATCTGGTCCTCAGGCCGCAGGTTATTCTCCGGATGGCGATGACATTCCAGGCACCACGCCATGCTGAGCGGCTTCGCCTGGTGCACGACCGGCATGTGATTGATCTGCCCGTGGCAGCTGGCACAGCTGATCCCGCGGTTCACGTGCGCCGCGTGATTGTAATAGACGTAATCCGGCAGGCGGTGAATCCAGACCCAGCTCACCGGCTCTCCCGTCTTCCAGCTGGCGCGGATCGGCTCCAGCTTCGGGTTCTCCTTCTGGACCTGCTGGTGACACGCCATGCATGTTTGCGTGTTCGGAATGTTCGAATGCGCCGCCATCTCGACGAAGCTGTGGCAATAGCGGCAATCCATCCCGAGTTGCGACACATGCAGATCATGCGGAAACGGCACCGGCTGGATCGGTTCGTAGCCGATCTTCGTGTATTTCGGAGTCACGTAGTACCACGTCGCAGCGGTCAGGCCGGTCACGAGCACCGCGCCGCAAACTGCGAGCTTCAGCGGCAGCCAGTTTGACCAGCGTGGAAAAAAGTTCGCCATGGGATCTAGCGAACCGCTGTGTGCACGCGTCGCAGCGGGCAGTCTACGAACGACATAGCGGAGACCGGAGGATGTGCGCTTTTTCCAGTTCTGAGAGGTTGATGATGAGCGCGGGGAGGCACGACGCGCCAACTCTATAAACCGCATTCATGTTGGCAAAAGAAATCTGCCGAAAGCTCGCAAAGTTGCGCAGAAACATTGCCGCGCGTGCAAATTTAACCGCCTCATCTGTCACTGACCGCGCGATGGATGTGAAATGACGACGCGTCCTCGTCGTCGCGAGATGTGATTGCGTCGTCCTGTCCCTTCCGCTCGCGCAGCGGTGTCGTGCGCTAATCACCCATCCTGCGGCGTTACTCCCGATTGTGCTGAAGGCGCACTTTGGCCATTAATCCTACTTCACGCTGAAATCGCGACCCGCAGCATAGACCTCCACCAGGCCGATGCCCATGCCTCCGCCGTTGCCTGATACGATGGCGGTATAGGCCCCTTGAGGTAGCTGGAGATACAAAGCCGATTCGGCGTCGTTCTTCGGTGCTAGACCCAACTCAGCGACCTTTGCGGCATTAGCATCGTCACGCCAGTTGTTGTTGGTCGCGAGCGGATTGCCATTCCCGTCACGCACATCCAGGAACGGATCGGCCAGCGGGTTAACGATTCTGGCTTCGCTGAGCGAAGGGCCAATTGCGCGCACCACGACTTCCAGTTTAGCGCTTGTGCCGCCGCTGACGATAAAGCCGCCGATCAAGCGGTTGTCCCCGCCCTGCACGAGGCCGCGGGTGCTAATGTTTGCCACTTTGGATGGGACGCCGGTCGAAAGGTCATACACTTCGACTAAGGCGATGCCGGTAGTGTTATTCTTGCCGCGAAGGACGGAGGTATATAACCCCGGAT
>JALYXP010000418.1 GCA_030947045.1 Verrucomicrobiota bacterium
TTCGAGGTGACGAGCGTGAACTGAAAATCGGGATTCGGCCGCGGTTCCGGCCATTCGGGACGATCGAGAAATTCGCGGGCGCGATCGCGAAAGAAATTCTTCACGATGCGATCTTCGAGTGACTGGAATGTGATCACGGCGATGCGTGCGCCCGTTTCGAGCCGCGAGCTCACGGCGAGCAATCCATCTTCGAGCGCGCGGAGCTCGTCGTTCACTTCCATCCGCAACGCTTGAAATACCTGCGTGGCCGGATGGCGCCGGCCGTGGCGCCAGACGATTTTCTCCACCGCTTTGGCCAGCTGCATCGTTTCGCGGAAGGGCGAGGTCTTGCGTTGTTTCACGAGCTGGCTGGCAATCCGTCGCGCAGCCGGCTCTTCACCGAGGTCGCGGAAAATTCGGGTGAGCTCTTCTTCGCTGTAGCTATTGACGACGTCGGCGGCAGTCAGCTCGCGGCGCGGATCCATCCGCATGTCGAGCGGCCCGTTCCGCATGATGCTGAAACCGCGTTCGCCGTTTTCCAGCTGGCGAGACGAGACACCGAGATCGAGCAACGCACCGCCAAGGCCAACGATGCCTAACGAGTCGAGCACGCGCGCAGCGTCCCGGAAGTTCGCCTGCTGCAGAGTGACGCGACCGCCAAATCCGACCAGCCGATCGGTCGCATAGCAGATCGCGTCCGGATCCTGGTCCAGACCGAGAACATCTGCGCCCTTCTGCAGAATGAGCTCCGAATGGCCGCCCCCGCCGCAAGTGCCGTCGAGGATGAGCGCACCCGGACGCGGCGCAAGCAGCTCGATGGTCTCAGCCGCGAGAACCGGACGGTGGTAAGTGAAATCCTCCATTTGTGGCGCCTCCTCTTCGATGATCAACGGACCAGTCGCGAACCAGATGGGGCGTTCGAAAAGCAGCGCGTGCATGTTTCAAACAGCGGTTAAAGTCCGATCAGATCCGCGACGTGTTGATAAGTGGCTGTCTCGGCGGTGTGCGCCTCTTTCCACTTCTTGAGGTTCCAGATTTCGATCCGGCGTCCGCCACCGAGAAGGGCGACTTCGCCCTCCAGGCCGAGCTCGCGGCAGAGATCATCCGGCAGGACGAGGCGACCCTGTTTGTCAGCAGAACCATGCTGCGCGCGGGCGTGAATCTGCCGCATAAAAATCCGGCGGTCACGCGGGGCGACATTCTGATTTGCCTCGGCCTGAGCGATCATGCGCGCGAATTCATCCGGCGACATGACAAGGAGGAAATTCCCCTGTGGCTCCGGGACGATGATGAACTCCTCGGCAGTGCCGCGGCGCCAGCGCGATGGGATGGTGAGGCGGTTTTTCTCGTCAATCGCGTGACGGAACTCGCCCGCATAAATATTCTGGGGCTGAGAATCGGTTGCCATAGGGCGGACTAGGAGGACTGCACCATTTCAATCCACTTCGACCCACTTGTAACCACTTCGCGTACCAAGGGTCAACGAAATAAATGGGAATTTGCTGCTCTTTTTACGGCAGCTACAGTCCAGCGTGCTCCCTCGCGTTTTCGGGCTCTGTCTTGTAGCGTTCTTATCGCTCGATGTCAGCGCATCCGGCCAGGCTCAAGATGCCAGCCTCGTTGACGCGAAACGTGTCACCGTTTCGCAAAACAACGACGGCTCTCGCACAACTTACGAGATCGATGGCCCGAACCGGAAAGAGGTCGCCACCACGATCGGCGACGACGGCAAGATAAAGAGCAAGATCCTTTACGATCTCGACGAGAACGGCCGGTTCGCGAAAGGCCAGGTATATGGGCCCGGCGATCAACTCCGCTTTAAAACGACATATAAGTATGACGCGTCGGGCCGGCTCGCCGAGGAGACGCAGCTCACGAAGGAAGGCGTGATGAAAAACCGCCTCGTCTATTCCTACGACGCGCTGACCGGAAGGCAGACCGGCTACGTTGTCTACGACGCGGCGGGCAAGGTCATCGGGCAGACGAAAACGTCGGGGACGGCACCGACAGCCGAGACACCGGCGGAGAAGAAGCGCCGCTGAGACATTAGCGCACGACGCTGACGTGCTTGCTCCCCGGAGCAAAGGCGTCTAAGAAGTTGTCGGATGATCGATTACATCCAGAAGGGTGGTCTGCTGATGTGGCCCATTCTGGTCTGCAGCATCATTTCGATCGCTGTCTTCGCTGAGCGCCTGCTCTACTTTCATCGCGCCACGATTCACGTCGGCGAATTCCTCCAAGGTCTCTCAAACCTCATTACGCGCCGCAATTTCGCTGAAGCGCTGCACGAGTCTGCCGGAACGCCGGGCCCGGTCGCACGGGTTATCCATTCCGCGATTATCCGACATAACTCTCCGCGCGCGGAACTGCGCGACATTGTGCAGGAGGCCGGCCAGCTCGAGGTGCCAAAGCTTGAGCGTTTTCTCGGAGTGCTCGCGACGATCGCGTTTTTAACGCCCGTTCTCGGCGTGCTCGGCACGGTCGCAGGAATGATCGACGCGTTCGGCACGATCGCATCGAACGGCGGCTACGCGACGGTCACAGAGTTGTCGTCCGGAGTTTACAAGAGCTTGCTCACCACAGCGGCCGGGCTCGTCGTCGCGGCGCCCACTTTCGTCGCCTACAGCTATCTCTCGGCGCGGGTGAATACGTTGATGCATGAGATGGAACGTGCTGGCATCGAAGTCGTGCACCTGCTTGCGGACCAGGAATCGATCAGCGACATCATCAGCTTCCAGCAGCCGACGGCGCAGGCGGCTGGCAGAGAGCGAGATCGGCGCGTGGATCGCTAAAGCGTTCGCCGCCCCGAAGGTCCGGCGTCGATGAAGCTCACCCGCACGCAGGAATTCCACTTCGGCTGGCTCGGGCTGGTCACGATGTTAAACATCGTTTTCCTCCTGATCTTCTTCGTGCTGCTCAGCTCGAACTTCGTCCTCCAGCCTGGCATTTCCGTCGCTCTTCCGCTCTCGCGTTTCAGCCTCGGCCCGCAGGTAAATCCACAGATCGTTAGCATCACTGGCGGGGCGGTTCCGGCGATCTATTTCCGCGACCAGAAAGTCGCACTCGAGCAGCTCGGCCCGTTGCTCGACGCCGTGAAACGCGACGGCCGCCCGATCATCATCAAAGCCGACCGTTTGACGCCCTACGAGCTCGTTATGTCGGTCACGAACGCTGCGCTGGAGCATGGCATTACGTCGGTTTCATTAGCGACCGCGTCGCAGCGATGAGGACTCCTGCGATCGCAGAGGCCGAGTTCACGCCGCTGTTCGACTGGAGCCCGCCGCGACGCCGGAAGCTCTCGATCGTCAGCTTCATCGCAGCGTCAGTCGCCCTGCACGCGCTTTGCTTTTATCTCTTCCAAGTCATCTACCCGCCCACCGTCGCACTGCTCCCCCCGCCCGCTCGGGTGACCGTCATCACACCCGACTCCGATGAAGGTCGTGTGCTCTTGCGCTGGATCGAGGCGGAAGATCCGGCGCTTCTGTCAACAACGCAGCGGCCGCCGGATGCAGCCACGGTTCGGATGCCGGATGCCGTTCACATCCCCTCTTACACCGGGCACATCCCGGAACTGCGGATGCCTTCCCTGGTATCAACGGTGCCTTCGATTCCGAGCGCCCAACCGCCAGGTCCAGTGCCGATCGCGCGCGCCGCGACGCCATTGAAAACAACCGTCGTGCCGACGACTCTGCAGTTCGGCGTTGAGGCGGAGGCTCTGGGCTCGCCGACTCTTCCGCCCCTCGGATTTACCGCATCACGCCGAGAGCCTCCCGCCCCCGCCGAGTTCCGCCTCGCGATCGGAGAGGATGGTGAAGTGCGACATTGTTTCCTCAAATCTTCCTCAGGCGATCCGGCTCTTGATAGGCAAGCGCGGCACGTCGTAGTGCTGACCCGTTTTCCAACTGCGCGCGCGGCAGCAAGAAACGCGGAGGCTCAGCTCGTCTGGACAACAGCGACCGTTGCGTGGGGTAACGACATCGCACTTCCGGCGCCACCCCCGGCCGCCATATCTACTCCGTGATTCGCGTCAGCCTTTCGGCGTTGATCGCGATCTATCTGCTGGTTTTTCTTGCCGCCGTTTTCCTGCTCTGGATAGTGGGCGAGTGGAATCGGCGCCGGCGCGAACGGCGCGCCTTGCGGTATCGGCTGCGGTGTGTGATCTGCGCGTGGGAGTTCGAAGATCGGTCAGACGCTTTGCTCCCGCGGTGTCCACGTTGTGGAAGCTTGAACGAACGTTTTAAACCGGAGCAAATTTAGTCATGGGAATGTGGATTGGTCGGAATCGGAAAGCGCGCGTCACCTACGGGTTCGACGAAATCGCGCTCGTGCCTGGGCGGATCACCATTAACCCAAACGAGGTCAATACGACCTGGCGTTTGTCGCGGCGCGATGCGGAGCCGCTTGAGTTCAAAATTCCGATCCTCGCCAGCGCGATGGATGGCGTGGTGGACGTGAATTTCGCGGTCGAGATGAGTAAGCTTGGTGGTCTCGCGGTCTTAAATCTCGAAGGCGTGCAGACGCGCTACGAGAATCCACAGGAAGTGCTGCAGCAGATCGTCGATGCCGATAAATCTGAGGTCACCGGATTACTGCAAAAGATCTACACCGAGCCGGTCCGGGAGGATTTGGTCTCCGCCCGCGTGCGCGAGCTGAAAGACAAAGGCGGCATCGCTGCCGTCAGCTCGATCCCGCAGAAGGCGGAGCGTTTAGGCGCGATCGCGCAGGAAGCTGGCGCGGACATTTTCGTGGTCCAAAGCACGGTCTCGACCGTGGAGCATATCTCGACTGAGTACGAGTCACTCAACCTGCGCAACTTCTGCAAGAGCATGCGCATCCCTGTCATCGTGGGCAACACCGTCACCTACGACGTCACGCTCGCGATCATGGAATGCGGACCTGCAGCTGTGCTCATCGGCGTTGGGCCTGGCGCCGCCTGCACTTCGCGCGGCGTGCTCGGGCTCGGCGTGCCGCAAGTCACCGCGACGGTTGATTGCGCCGCTGCGCGTGACGCATATTTCAAGAAAAGCTCACGCTACGTGCCGATCCTGACTGACGGCGGGATGAGCAAGGGCGGCGACGTTTGCAAAGCATTCGCTTGTGGCGCGGATGCGGTGATGGTCGGGAGCGCATTCGCGAAAGCGCATGAAGCGCCCGGCCAGGGTTACCACTGGGGAATGGCCACGCCGCACGCGAATCTCCCGCGCGGGACGCGCATCAAGGTAGGCGCGACCGGCTCACTGAAGCAGATCCTTTTCGGCCCGGCTGAAGTGGATGATGGCAGCCAGAATCTGGTCGGCGCGATCACCACCTGCATGGGTAACGTCGGCGCGCGGGATATTCCCGAGTTCCAGCAGACCGAGATCATTATCGCGCCCTCCATTAAAACTGAAGGCAAGCTGTTCCAGTCAGTTCAGAGCGTTGGAATGGGCACACGTTAGGCTGCCGCGCCTCCGTCGCTTTTCGGCGTTGAATGTTCGCGCTCGCCGTTGAACGTTCACGCCTGCTCGCCCTATGAACGATCGTAGAGTTGTCATCACAGGCCTCGGTGTTGTCACACCGGTCGGCAAC
>JALYXP010000442.1 GCA_030947045.1 Verrucomicrobiota bacterium
GCGAAATACTCGCTGCTGCATTTTTTTTGCAATGCAGCGCAGTTTTTTCCTTTGGAAGAGATGAACATGAATTGTGCTCTCGTCTTCTACCCATCTTTCTCCCGTCGTTGGTTCCTCATCGTCGTCGCGGCGATTCTTGGGCCGATCGCCACATCGTCCGTTCATGGGCAGGGCTGCGTCTGCGCGCATCTCATCACCCCGGGGCTCGGAGCGGAAGGAACGTCCTATCTCGCGCAGGGCCACTGGTCCTTCAACAGCACTTTCCGCTACTACAATTCCCTCCAGGATGTGATGGGCGATCATCCTTTGAAGCGTCCCATCATTTATGCAAACACCCACATTTATGAACTCGATTTCAGCGCCACTTATGCGGTGACGAATCGGTTCGATCTGAGTTTGGAAGAACCGGTGCAATACGGCACGCGCAAAACTTCCATCGAGCATGATTTCATGTCATCGCAGCGGCACACCATGCGCGCCTTCGGGTTAGGGAACCCGCGTCTCTTCGCCGACGTTTACCTTTTTGAGCCGAGCAAATCGCCGGATCGCAACATCGCACTCGGCCTCGGCGTGGAATTCCCCATCGGCGATTCCAACGCGAAAGACACTTCCCATCGCGCCACCGGAAACGTGGAACGGCCAGTCGATCCAGCGATCCAACCCGCCCAGGGTGGGTGGGGTATTCTGGCTCGCTTTCACGCCTACACCAATCTGGATTTTCGACACACTCCGGAAACGAGCTGGCTGAAGGACACCTTTCTCTATGCCGATGGGACTTATCTCGCGACGCCGCAAGAATTGAGCGGCACGCAAACACCTTTCGCGGACGAACCAGCCATCACCGGTGGGACAGTCGGGTTTCGCTATTCATCAGTAGTCGATCAATTCCTCGTGCGTCTCGGCCTGTCGCAACTGCTTCTGCGCAATCTCGGGCTTTCCGGTAACATCGGCCTGCGGTTCGAAGGCGTTCCGAAGTGGGATCTGATCGGTGGAAGCAATGGCTTTCGCCTGCCAGGCAATAGTCTCTCGATCGAGCCGGGGCTCACACTCGTGCGCGGTAAACAATCGTTCACGGTTTCTGTGCCGATCGCCCTGCACCGCTACGGCAGTAACTTTCTCGCCAACGAAAGACTCGGCCACACTGGCGCGGGGTTCGATGCCATCGCTGACTGGCAGCTGCTGGTCGGCTACACGCGGCAATTTTAACCCTCCGGGTTCTCGCTCATGTTCCCGGCAAGCGAGAACAGCATCGAAATCGAAATCGGCCATGTCCTCTTCATGGACGTCGTCGGTTTTTCGAAATTCCTCGTCGATGAGCAGAGCGCGTGCACCGCGCGGCTGAACGAGGTCGTTAGGCAAACGCGTCAATTCTCGGCGGCGGCCGAAGCCGATAAGCTATTCCGTCTTCCGACCGGCGACGGCATGGTGCTCGTCTTTTTCACAAATCCCGAAGCGCCGGTGCGTTGCGCGATCGAGATTGCCACTGCGCTGAAAGCCGGAAGCACCTTTGGCCTGCGCATGGGAATTCACAGCGGCCCGGTTAACAAGATTTTCGACGTGAACGATCGGGCTAATCTCGCCGGCAGCGGGATCAACATCGCGCAGCGAGTGATGGACAGCGGCGACGCCGGTCACATTCTCCTGTCGAACCGCGTCGCAGAAGACCTCGCGCAATCCAGTCAGTGGCAAGAATTCCTGCACGATCTCGGCGAGTGCGAGGTGAAGCACGGAGTGCGCGTTCGTCTCGTTAGTCTGCACAACGATGAGATCGGCAACGCTTCTATTCCGGAAAAAGTCAGCCGCGCCCATGAACGCAAGAGCGGAGGTATCCAGTCCATTGCAGTGAAGCCGCTGGATAATTTCTCGGGCGATTCCACAAAGGAATATTTTGCCGATGGCATGACGGACGAGCTGACGACCAAGCTTTCGCAAATCGTCGCGCTCAAGACCGTCATCTCGCGCACGCGGATGATGAAGTACAAGCATTCGACCAAATCGTGCCGCGAGATCGCCTTCGAGCTGAACGTTGAAGCGGTCGTGCAGGGCTCCGTCGTCCTCGCCGGGGACGACGCTCGCGTAAGCGCGCAGTTAGTAGAGGCTGCGACCGAAAATAACCTCTGGGGCGAAAGCTACACCTACAACGTCGCCAACATCATTCAGCTCCAGAACGAGGTCGCGCTGGCCATTGCGAACGCCATCGCCCTTAAGCTCACGCCGGCCGAAGAAGCACGCCTGACCGCGGATAGGATCGTTAATCCCCAGGCGTATAAGTATTACCTCCGCGG
>JALYXP010000477.1 GCA_030947045.1 Verrucomicrobiota bacterium
ATGCAGAGTAGCACGAAGGCGCGGGGCTGGCTTTTGTGCTGGCGATGTGTTTTTCGCGAAGGGGTCGGCGCTTACAAAGCGCCGCTACAGAAGAATTGGAGTCGCCCGTCTAGATAGTACGATTGACTCCGCAGGCGCTTCCGAGGACACACAGTTCATGATCTGCGCGTGGTTCATTGCAGCGACGTTAGGTATAATGCCGGTGAACCCAACGGCTACACCTTCGCCACAGAGTTCGCCGTCGACATCAACGGCCGCGAGCGAACCGATCCTGCCGCCGCTCACGCCGTGGAACGGGAAGAGCCGGCAGCTCGTGGTGTCGAAAAATGATCCGTGGGTCACGCCATCAGAAGCGAACGATCTGCGCACGACGCCTTCATACGACGAGACCGTTGCGTGGTTGCGTAAGCTCGTCGCAGCCGCGCCGCAGTTGCAGATGGTGTCGATCGGGAAATCACCCGAAGGCCGCGACATCTGGCTCATCATCGCAGCGAAGGAAAGGGCGACCACGCCGGAGGAACTCCACGCGAATGGTAAACCCACAGTGCTCGCGCAAGCCGGCATTCACGCCGGGGAGATCGACGGCAAAGACGCTGGCCTGATGTTGCTGCGCGACATGACGGTCCGCGGCACAAAACGCGAACTGCTCGACGCGGCTAATTTCCTCTTCGTCCCAATCTTCAATGTCGATGGGCACGAACGCACATCGCGTTTCGGTCGCGTAAATCAGCGGGGCCCGGAGGTCATGGGTTGGCGCACGACATCGCAAAATCTGAATCTTAATCGCGATTATGCGAAAGCGGACGCACCCGAGATGCGCGCGATGCTCCGGCTACTCGAAGAGTGGCAGCCCGATCTTTACTTCGATCTGCACGTCACCGACGGCGCGGATTATCAGTACGATGTCACGTGGGGATCGAATGGTGCGGGCGGGCATTCGCCTGCGATCACCGGCTGGCTAGAGAAGACGCTGGCTCCTGCCCTAACGAGTGACCTGACAGCAATGGGACATATCCCGGGATCAACCAATGTCGCAAACCGCGTGGATGAATTCGATCTCGCGAAAGGCATCCGCGGGTGGAATGCCGACCCGCGCTTTTCCACCGGCTACGGTGATGTCCGGCATCTGCCCACGGTGCTGGTCGAGAACCATTCGTTGAAGCCGTACGACCAGCGCGTGCTGGGAATGCGTGTGTTGCTCGAGAGTGCGCTCCGCACGGTCGCGAAAAACGGCAGTGAGCTGCGCGCCGCAATCGCGGCAGATCGAGCCGCGCGGCCGCCTCTCATCCCGCTCGCCTGGGAGGTTGATCCCGCGGCGGCGATCGAGAAAATCGATTTCAAGGGCATCGAGTCACGCGTCACGCCGTCGGCGATCTCGGGCGGTCTGCGGATCGAATACACCGGCAAACCGATCACCGTCTCCATTCCGTATCTACATGCGAGTCATGTCAGCTCCTCCGTCACGCGTCCGAAAGCGTATTGGATTCCCTCCGCTTGGAGCGACGTCATCGGGCGCCTCCGGTTGCATGGTATCCAAATGGAGACGCTCGACGCAGCTCGCGATGTGAAGCTCACAATGTATCGGTTGGAGGAGCCGAAGTTTGGCAAAGAGGCTTTCGAAGGGCACGTGCAAGTGACCGCGAGAACAATCGCCGAGCCGCGGACTGCTCACATGGTGGCTGGTTCGGTGCGGATCCCGACCGATCAGCCGCTCGGCGCGTTGGCCTCTATTCTCCTCGAGCCGGCATCTCCGGATTCATTCTTTCAGTGGGGCTTTTTCGATCAGGTGCTGCAGCAAACCGAATACATCGAGCCTTATATTATCGAGCCGATGGCGGAGCGGATGCTGCGCGATGATGCGAAGCTAGCGGAGGAATTTCGCGATAAGCTGGCCAAAGACGATGCTTTCCGAGCGTCTGCGGGAGACCGCCTCCGCTGGTTCTACGCGAAAACGCCATTCGTCGATGAGCTTTGGAGGCTCTACCCGGTCGGACGGGAAGAGTAACTCGACCCTGATCATCAGCAGCTCGGGTGGTCGCTCGAACCCTTTTTCTCGAAGGAGGACTGGATTTCCCGCGAATAACGCATAATTTCACCCCCGCGCGGGTGGTGGCCACCGAATAACACGGTGAGAGCTCGGCCACCACAGTGCTGACGCACCCTTAATTTTATGATCACATCATTCTCATCTCTCGTCCGCTTCCCAACGGCAGCGGCAGTCGTTACAGCCGCTTTCCTTGCCATCGGAGGGAGTATCTTCGCACAAACTCCGACGCCCACACCGCCGCCGGTGTACTCACGAATTTTGATTTTCGGCGATAGCTTGTCCGATGTCGGAAACCTCCGCCACCGGATGCAGGAAAAGGGAATTAGCTATCCCGGCGGCGACTTCAATTACAGCGATGGGCGCTTCACGAACAGCAGCGACACGAAGCCGGCTTCGACCGCCTTTGTTGGCGTCTGGCACGAACAACTTGCCCGCACATTTCTAAACAAAGCGGCATCAACGCCCAGTCTCGACGGCGGCGATGATTTCGCCTTTGGCGGCGCCACGACGGAAGACGGCACGCGTGATTACACCCTGATCAATGGCAGCATTTTCGGCAACGTTACTGTCACGATCGATAACATCGGCAAGCAGGTCGACGATTATGTCACCCGCCGCACGATCGACCCCAACGCGCTTTTCGTCGTTTGGGGTGGGGGAAATGACCTCTTCGACAATGACTCGCCGTCTAATGTTACCGCGACTGCGGCACGCGTCGCGATGAACGTGAGCCGGCTAGCCAATGCCGGCGCACGCTACTTCCTCGTGCCGAATGTCCCGCCGCTCGGAGGCGTGCCGCGTTATTCCGATGACGGAGTCGCCCAGGCCGCGAAGAACCGCGCCTCCTCTGACTATCGTGCACAACTGAACGCGAATCTCGATTCCACGATCAGCACACTCACCTCCCAGGGAAAGCAGATCCAAGTGGGGCGCCTGGATATTTGGTCGCTCTTTGTACGCTTCGTAGCGAATCCAGGGGCCTACGGAATCACTGATTTTCTTCACTCGGCGCAAGGCCAGAGCGTGAACCCCGATAAGTACCTCTTCTGGGATGATATTCACCCGACGACCGCCGCGCATTACCAGATCGCGAACGAGGCAAATCGCGTCCTGACCGGCGCAGTTCAGCCGCCTGCGCGCGCCGTTAACCTCGCTTCGAGAGTTAGCGTTGGCGCCGGTGAGAAAGTCGCTGTTGGTGGTTTCATCGTTACGGGTCCTGACTCGAAACGCGTCGTGCTTCGTGGGATTGGGCCATCGTTACAAAGCCGCGGGATTGCGGGCGCGCTGCCGAATCCGACGATCGAATTATTCAACTCAGCGAACACTTCGGTCGTTGTGAACGATGATTGGAAAGACAGCCCGCAGGCAGCCGAGATCGCCGCGACCGGACTCGCGCCGACGAATGATCGCGAGTCCGCAGTCCTTCAGACACTGACCCCCGGTAGTTACACGGTCCGGATGAGCGCGAAAGATGGCGTTCCGGGTATCGGCGTTGTCGAAATTTACGACGTCGGCGCGAGCGCGAATTCGAACCTCGCGAACCTGAGCACGCGAGGCTTCGTCGGCAACAACGACGACGTGCTGATTGGCGGCGTGATTATCGATAATGGTGGCGCTCCGATCACGGTCGTGCGCGCAATCGGTCCGACCCTGATGTCAGCCGGAATTGCAGCGCCGTTGCTCGATCCGACCCTCACGTTATACGACAACAATGGCACCCAACTCGGCGTTAATGACGATTGGCGTCAGGGTCAGCCGACTGCGGCGAAAGCGACTCTGCTTGCACCGGGTGACGATCGTGAGTCTGTCATCGTAGCGTCACTGCCGGCCGGGAACTACACTGCGGTCGTGCGCGGAAAGAATGGTGCTACGGGCGTAGCGCTCGTCGAGGTCTACCGAATTCCATAAGCGTAACCGTACTGGCTAGGCGGTCCGCGCGACTCAAGGCGTCGGCAGACCCTGCGTGGGCTGTTCAGGTCCATTGAGTTGGACGCGACGGTCGGAACGTTCCACGTTGCCGATCAGCGCGCGTCCTCGTAGTTCAACGGATAGAACAAGGGTTTCCTAACGCGATTCGGCCCTTTTCGCCTGAATCCGCCGAGGTCTTCAGAACTGCGCAATCGTATACGATTCAACAGCTTATCCGCTCGTACATGTTTGCCCGAGTACTCAGGAATTAGCCCATTTTCAAGCCATCGGGTGACACAACGGGTGACACAAAATCCACGGTCGCTCGCCGCGACAGGCAGGTTAAGGCGACCCGCGCTTGCCTCAGGCTCCCACATTTGACTGTTTGCTGCGGCGGCAGCTTTTGGATTGCGCCGGGCCGAATAGATTCTCTAATGTGGAAACCGTGAAATCTCTCGCCCAAGGGATGAGGCTTAGGCGCTCGACCGTAAATACTACCAGCTTGATCCGGATGGTGCTGGTCGCCGCCGCCGTCTTAATTGGGTACGGCAGTCGAGCCGCTCAGGTGGCTGTGGAATGGGACGGGGGGAATTCCGGAAATTACAATGACCCTTTTCATTGGTTGCCGCGAGTTGTGCCGTACAACCAGAAC
>JALYXP010000479.1 GCA_030947045.1 Verrucomicrobiota bacterium
TGGCCAGGCCCGTGATGATTGGGAAATCCTTCGCGATTTAATCCAGGCGATCTCCGGCCAGAATGGCATCTACACGATCGAGGAGGTCTTCGGGCAAATGAGCCAATCGGTGCGCGAGTTGAGCGGCATAACATTGAGCCGTATCGGCGATCTCGGCGTGCAGGTAATGGAGGTAACTGAGAGTCCACACCCTGACGAGTCAGCGAAGGACGAAGGCAACAAGCCGGAGTCGGAGAAGGCAGCGATCTAGACTGATGATGACTCACCAGCCGTCATTCCGAGCGAAGTCGAGGAACCTCGTGGCAGTACGACCGGTTTCGCACCGGGGTCTCTCGACTTCGCTCGAGATGACCTGATGCAATGATGAAATAGCAATGGACTACTTCCTCATCATCACCTCGCTGATGAAAATCCTCGGCGTGATCTTCCTGATCATCCTGCCGATGGTCTCCTACAGCGTCTATGCGGAGCGACGCGTCAGCGCATTGATCCAGGACCGCGTCGGACCGAATCGTGTCGGCCCGGCGGGCCTTTTCCAGCCGATCGCAGACGCGATGAAATTTCTGCTGAAGGAAGACTTCACGCCCGCGCACGTAAACAAATTCTACTACTGGCTCGCCCCGTGCCTCGCGATGGTGCCGGCGATCGCAACCATCGCCGTTGTCCCATTCGGCAGCACGCTTTTCGGCGTGCCGATGGTCATCGCCGATATCAACGTCGGAGTCCTTTACGTCTTCGCGATCGCCTCGTTAGGCGTGTACGGCATCGTCATCGCCGGTTGGTCCTCTAACTCGAAGTATCCATTTCTCGGCGGCGTGCGCTCGAGTTCACAGATGATCTCGTATGAGCTCTCGATGGGCCTTGCCGTAATCCCGATTTTCCTACTTGTCGGTCAGCTGCGGCTCACCGAGATCGTCCGCTACCAGATTGAACACGGCTGGATGATCGCGCCGTTCATCGGCGACTGGCTGAACCCAGCGAAGTGGCTCCTCGCCATCCCGATGTTCGTGTCGTTCTGCGTCTTCACGGTCGCGATTTTCGCGGAGACAAATCGCCTCCCGTTCGACCTTCCTGAAGCCGAGACCGAACTTGTCGGCGGCTACCACACGGAATACGGCTCGATGAAATTTGCGCTCTTCTTCCTCGGCGAATATGCGGCGATGATCACTGGGTCGGCAATCATCGTGACGCTATTTCTTGGCGGCTGGCACCTACCGTTGCCGTCGTTCAGCGGCGGCTTTCACTGGTTCTATGTCACTGGCGATGTCGGCGGTTGGCGTGGCATCGTCGGCGGGTTATTCAACATCGCGACCTTCTTCGCGAAAGTGGCCGCGCTGCTCTTCGTCTTCATCTGGGTGCGCTGGACGCTGCCGCGTTTCCGCTACGATCAGCTGATGCGTCTCGGTTGGGTTTTCTTCTTCGAGATCGCGCTCGTAAACATTTTCCTGGCGGCGCTGATCGTCGCCTACTTCCCCGCTTCGTAATGGCTATCACCGTCGCGCGTCCAAAGCTCAATTGGAAGGAGCGCATCTACCTGCCTGCGATCGTCGGCGGGATGGCGATCACGTTGAAGCACCTGAAGAACATGATCTTCGGCCGCACGCATGTGACGATGCAATACCCCGAGCAGAAGTGGGATTCCCACATGCCCGAGCACTATCGCGGCGCGCCCACGCTAGTGCGCGACGTCGCGGGCCGGATTCGCTGCGTTGCGTGTCAACTCTGCGAGTTCATCTGCCCGCCGCGCGCGATCAAGATCGTGCCCGGCGAGCTGCCGGGCGACGATAAATTTGCCAAGGTTGAGAAGTATCCGGACGAGTTCGACATCGACATGATCCGCTGCATCTACTGCGGCATGTGCGAGGAAGTTTGCCCCGAGCAGGCGATCTTCCTGCGCAAAGATTATGCGATCACCGGCTTCACTCGCGCGGACATGGTCCACGACAAGGAGAAGCTCCTTGAGATCGGCGGTGTCATGCACGGTGTCGTGCTGAAGTGGAACGAGAAGAAGTGAACGCACCGCTGTCATTCCGAGCGAAGTCGAGGAACCCCGTGGCGTTAGAGCCTATGTGGCTCAACGGGGTTCTACGACTCCGCTCCACTGTGCTCAGAATGACTGAGTGGACGACTCGGGGAAAATAAACGATGCCCGCTTTGCTCTTCTGGATTTTCGCAGCGATGACGATCGGCTTCGGCGCCGCCGTTGTTCTCAACCGTAATCCAATCGCCAGCGCCCTCAGTCTCGTGCTGAGCTTTCTCGGATTGTCGGCGCTGTTCATGGGCCTCGACGCCTTCTTCATCGGGATCATCCAGGTGCTTGTCTACGCAGGCGCGGTCATGGTGTTATTTCTGTTTATCATTATGCTGCTCGATTTGCGCGCGGAAGAGCGGCGCAAGATGAATGTCGTGGCGGTAGTCGGCGGCTCTGCCGTTGCCCTCGCGCTCTTCATCCAGATCTGCCTCGTGGTCGAGCAGCTCCGCGGCGCGCACGATCAGTTCCCGCAGTTGCCCGCCGGCCGCGCCGACGATGTCCGCGCCGTCGGCCTCCTGCTCTTCAACAACTTC
>JALYXP010000008.1 GCA_030947045.1 Verrucomicrobiota bacterium
GCTGTGCCAGAGCGCCTGCTACGGTATGTCGGCAGGCCGCTGGAAACAGAAGCACAAAGTTTTCGCATTCCGAGCGTCGCGTGAGCGGAGTCGAGGAACCCCGTGGCAAAACGACTGGTAACGCCCCGGGGTCCCTCGACTTCGCTCGGGATGACGATGGCTCCGTTTCCGCGCTTGATTAAAAATTCGCGGATCGCTTTCCTTCAGCGCAGGTGGCCCATTTTCTCGACCAGATTTTCGTCATCGGAAAACAGCACATCATGGGGTGGCTCACGGGCACGCCGGAGTGGCTCGCGCAAGTCATCGGCAGCGTCATCAGCATCTCGGCGATGCTCGTCGTTTTCCTGACGCTCTTCGCAATGATGTCGTTGTTCGAGCGGAAGATTCTCGCGCGAATCCAGAACCGTCTTGGCCCGAATCGCGTCGGATTGTTCGGGCTGCTTCAGCCGGCAGCCGACGGCATCAAGATGTTGATCAAGGAAGACATCGTCCCTGCGCGCGCCGACAAGGTGGTGCATTTTCTCGCGCCGATCATGGTGGCGGTGCCGACGATTCTCGCGCTCGGCGTGATCCCCTACGGGCGGAACATGACGCTGTTTGCGATCGACGGCGGGATTCTGTTTTTCTTTGCTGTCGGCTCGGCAACGGAGCTCGCGGTTTTCATGGCCGGCTGGGGCAGTAACAACAAATTCTCGATGCTCGGCGCGATGCGCGCGATCGCACAGATGGTGAGCTACGAACTGCCGCTGCTCTTGTGTGTGTTGCCGGTAGTGATGATTGTCGGCGCGCTCTCGCCGGACGCGATCGTCGACGCGCAAAGCGGCTACTCGTTGGGCGTCGTGCCGCGCTGGTTCGTCCTCACGCCCTGGGGTCTCGCTGCATTCCTGCTCTTCTTCGTCTCCGGATTAGTTGAGTCGAACCGGACACCGTTCGATGTGCCGGAAGGCGAATCCGAAATCGTCGCCGGCCACATGACCGAATACTCAGGCTTCAAATACGCCACGTTCTTCCTCGCGGAATATTTCGGCATGTTCGCGATCAGCGGACTCGCGGTGACGCTGTTTCTCGGTGGCTGGCACGCGCCGCTCCCGTTTCTCGAGTTCGTGCCGTCGTATCTTTGGTTTTTCGCGAAGCTCGGCGTGCTGCTTTTCGTCTTCATCTGGATTCGCGGTACGCTCCCGCGAATGCGCGTCGATCACGTGATGAACTTCGCATGGAAGTTCATGCTGCCGATGGCGTTCGCGTGCATCATTGCTGCCGCCGCGTGGCATTATCAGGCGCATCACATTGCCGGCTGGCTCTGGTCGCTCGCGATCGTCGCAGTTGTCTACTTCGCGTTGTCGCGCCTGCTCGATACGCGCCGGAAATTTGCCCCGCGCGTGTATCGCTTCGCCGAATGAGCACCGCCGCGTTCCTCGTCATTTCGGTTCTGACGCTCGCGAGCGCGTTAGCCGCGGCATTGCTCCCGCGTTTAATTCATGCCGCGCTCTGCCTCGTCGTCTCGTTCATCGGAATCGCGGCATTCTACTTCCTGCTAGGCGCTGAATTCGTCGGGCTGGTGCAGGTCTTCGTCTACGTTGGGGCCGTCGCGGTGCTGATTGTCTTCACGATCCTGCTCACGCGCCGCGATGCGGATAAAGATCACGCGTTTCACTGGAGTGGCGCGTTCATCGCACTCGCTGTGTTTGCCGGATTGGTCTGGTCGATTCTGCGCACACCGAATCTCTCCGGCACCGCGCCGGCGATCGAAGCGCTCACGGTTCGCCGCATCGGCGAAACGCTGATGACCGACTACGTCTGGCCGCTCCAATGCATCGGCGTCATCCTCACTGCCGCGCTGCTTGGCGCCCTCGTCCTCGCGATGGAGGAGAAACGGTGACGCGAAGTTTCCCCGCCTGGGGACCGCACGCTTGTAACGTGCTGGTCTCCGCATTCTGCGGAGGCGGACTTTCGTCGGCATCGAATCACGGACTGCGGCTACGAAAGTACGTTTCGGTAGAATACCGAAACCAGCACGCTACAAGCGTGCGCTCCCCAGAGTCTGCCTAGTCCTTCGATGACGCTTACTCTTCAGCTGTTCCTCATCGTCTCCGCCGCGCTGTTTTCCATTGGCTTGCTCGCCGCGCTCAGCCGACGCCACGCCATCTTCATGCTCATCGGTATCGAGATGATGCTCGCCGCCGCGAATATCAACTTCGTCGCCTTTTGGCGTTTCGCCCCACAACCGCAGCCACCGACCGGCGTGATGGTGGCGCTCTTCGCAATTGCGATCGCGGCCGCGGAGGCAGCTGTCGGTCTCGCGCTCGTCATCGCGGTTTATCGTCACTACCGCACGACGAACGCGGATCAGCTGAGCCAGCTGAAAGGCTGATCCGGAATGGTCGACCATCTTTGGCTCATTCCGGCGGCGCCGCTGCTTGTCTCGCTGATCATCTTGTCGCTCGACAAATCAATGCGCCGCCTTGCCGCTGCGCTCGCGATCGCCGGGCAGCTCGTTGCCTTCGTGCTCGCGGTCCTGGCATTTATCCCGACGCTCGCCACGCCCGGCTTCCGCGCGTTTCACAATTTCACCTGGTTCACGTTCGGCGATCAGGCGCTGCGCATCGGCTGGCTGCTTGATCCACTTACAGCCGCGATGTTGATGATGATCACGTTCGTCGCGCTCTGGATTTTCGTCTTCAGCGTCGGCTACATGGCCGACGACAAGGACTACACGCGCTTCTTCGCATATCTGTCGTTCTTCACCGCGGCGATGCTCGGCGTCGTCATCGCGAACAGCTTGTTGCTGCTGTTTGTGTGCTGGGAATTGGTCGGACTCGCGTCGTATCTGCTGATTGGCTTTTGGATTGAACGCCCGAGCGCAGCGGCCGCGGCGAAGAAGGCATTCATCACCACGCGCATCGGCGACATCGGCTTTTTCCTAGGGCTGCTTTGGCTTTACGGACGCACCGGTACGACGCTCTTCTATGATAACGGAAGCGGCTCTCTCGAAGGCGGCGGGTTGGCGTTGATTGGCGCGAGCG
>JALYXP010000011.1 GCA_030947045.1 Verrucomicrobiota bacterium
CCGCGGCACGCCGCGCATTCCCGTCAAAACGCGACAGCGCCTTCTTAATCAAAAACCCTTCGACTTCTTCCAGGCTCATGTCTTCGAGCCGCGTGGAATCTTCGCGACCGCTCGTTAGGCCGAGATCGTTCACTTTCACCTGTTGTCCCTGCGCCATGAGCACTGCGCGCTCGATGACGTGATCAAGTTCACGGACGTTACCTGGATAGGGATGCTGCATGAGCACGTCGCGCGCTTTCTCTTCGAACGCCGTGAGGTTCTTCCGATAACGCGCAGCGTGCGCGCGCAGAAAGCTATTGGCCAGCGGCATGATATCTTCGCGCCGCTCGCGCAACGGCGGCAGCGCGATCTCAATCGTGTTCAACCGAAACAACAAATCCTGCCGGAATTTCCCCGCCCCGACTTCGTCGTGGAGGTTCGCATTCGTCGCAGAAACGATCCGCACATTCGCGTGTAGCGTTTTTGAAGAACCAACGCGCTCAAACTCCCCCGTCTCGATCATCCGCAGCAGCTTCGCCTGCTGATTCATCGGGATGTTCGCGATCTCATCCATGAAAAGCGTGCTCTCGTCCGCCAGCTCAAACCGCCCGGCGCGATCCACCTTCGCGTCGGTAAACGCACCCTTCACGTGACCGAATAACTCGCTCTCGAACACTCCTTCCGAGAGGCCGCCCATGTTCACCGTGATCATGCTATGCGACGCGCGATTCGAGAGCGCGTGCAGCGCGCGCGCGACGAGGCCTTTCCCGGTGCCGTTCTCGCCCGTGATCAACACATTCGCATCCGACGGAGCAACGCGTGAGATCAACTCCAGCACCGGTCGCATCCGTGGTGACTCCGCGATAATATTCGGAGCTTTCCCACGGAGGAGTTGGTTCGCAGCTTCAAGCCGTCGCCCTTTGCGCAGCGCGCCCGCGAGCTCGATTTGCGTCCGCACCACTGCCAGTAGTCGTTCGTTATCCCAGGGCTTCGGAATAAAGTCGCGCGCCCCACGTTTCATCGCTTCGACTGCAAGATCGATCGTCGCCCAAGCCGTCATCACTACGATCGGAAGTGTGTCGTCGAGCGCCTGAATGCGCGGGATCACTTCGAGACCTTCCTGGCCCGAAGTCGTGTCGCGCGTGTAATTCAGGTCCATCAAGAGCAACGCGTAATCGCGTTTCTCGAGCGCCTGCATCACGCCTGCCAACGACGTCACCGCATCGGTCTGATGCCCCTCGCCCTTAAGCAAAATGCGCAAGGCTTCGAGCACATCCGTCTGGTCATCGGCGATCAGGATCCTGCTCATCGGCTAAGTCTGAACTGTGTTTCCGCCGCGGTGTCAATCACAGCGATACGATTCGACGCCGCCAGTCGAATGGCGAGCCGCGTTCGACGTCTACCGGGAATCCGGTGTCGATGATGAATGAAGTTTTACGTTCCAACGCGACTTGGAAATGGGTGCTCGTCGCCCTTGTGCTTATCGGCGTGATCATCGCTGCCCGCATGTCCCGCTCCTTGAGTGGGTGAAGGCTTTCGCGCAATGGGTGGGACAACTTGGACTGCTCGGCGCGCTCTTTTATGGCGTGGTCTTTGGCGTCATCTCGATGCTGATGCTCCCTTCGCTGCCGTTCACGACCGGTGCCGCGCTTGTTTTCTTGTCGAGCGATATGCCGCCCGCGGAGTTGTCGCACAAAAGGTCGCCGCCCATCGTCGCTTCAGCGTCGTCGACCGAGCCATCGCGACCGATGGATGGAAGATCGTCGGGCTGCTGCGCCTTTGTCCCGTTCCATTCGGCATCTCGAATTATCTCTACGGCCTCACCGGCATCGATTTCTGGCGCAAGCTTGCTCGGAATGCTGCCCTGTTGCGTCGCCTTCCTTTACCTCGGCGCTTTCGGGAAGCAGACGGTCGAGGGCGGGATTACCCCGTGCAGTATGCGCTCGGCGCGTTGACGGTAATCGCGTTGATCGGCTTCACGTGGATGCTCGGTCGGATCGCGCGACGCACAGCGGGTGCCCATCTCGAAGAGGCGAACGCAACCCCGTAACGACGCGCGCTAGGACTCGTAGCAGTCAAGGTATTTGATACCGGATCCGGTGTTGAAAATCACTACGCGATCCTGGTCTATGATTGTCTTCTTCGCGCGCAGTGTTTTCAGCGCCGCGAAACACGCGGCCCCTTCGGGCGCGACGAACATTCCCTCCGCTGCTCCCACGTCACGCGTGATCCGGATCATCTCGTCGTCGTCGACCGTGATCGCGCCGCCGCCCGATTCGCGCAGAATTCGCAGCATCAAGAAATCGCCGACAGCTTTCGGCACGCGCAATCCTGAGGCAACAGTGTGCGCGTTTGGAAACTCCGCTGCGAATTCCTCTCCCGTCTCGAATGCTCGCACAATTGGCGCGCAGCCGCTCGCCTGCACCGTGAACATCCGCGGTCGCTTCGATCCGATCCAGCCGAGCGTCTCCATTTCGTCGAACGCCTTCCACATCCCGATCAACCCCGTGCCCCCGCCAGTCGGATACAACACCACGTCCGGGAGTTCCCAGTCCATCTGCTCGGCCAGTTCGTAGCCGAGCGTCTTCTTTCCCTCGACGCGATACGGCTCCTTCAAGGTCGACATATCGAACCAGCCTTCCGCCACTTTCCGCTTCGCAATCTCGGCGCCGCAATCGGTGATCAATCCATCGATTAACGTCACGTGCGCACCGAGTTCGCGGCACTCGATCATGTTCGCGCGCGGCGTATCGCTCGGCATGAAGATGTGCGCTTCGAGACCAGCGCGCGCGGCGTAGGCAGCTAAGGCGCCACCTGCATTGCCGGCTGTCGGCACTGCGAGCTTCGTCGCGCCGAGATGCTTCGCCATCGATACCGCCACGGCCATCC
>JALYXP010000086.1 GCA_030947045.1 Verrucomicrobiota bacterium
GCGCGGATGAGCCGTTCACGACGCCGAGCGAAGAATGGATCCGTCTCGCCGCGCACGGGCAGGCAATCCTGCTCGACGAGTCCGGCATCTTTAAACACACGATGAACATGCTGAGCGGTTAGCCCGGCATGAAGGCAGTCGAGCGCGCAGTGGAAGCCGCAATCTTGGAAGAGTTCCGCGAAATCGAGCGACTCGGCGGCGTCATGGGCGCGGTCGAGAATCGCTATCAGCGCAGCCAGATCCAAACCGCGGCGCACCGCTACGAGCAACAGATCTACAACGGTGTCCGCCCGATTATCGCGCTGAATAAATACCGCAACGAGAAGGAAGAAATGCCTGAGTTCGAGCTCGCGCGCACGCCGCGCGCGAAGCAGCAGCTCCAGGTCGATCGCTTGAAAAAGTTTAAAGCGAAGAACGCGAAGAACGCGGAAGCCGCGCTCGCGAAGCTAGCGGCGGTCGTGGAAACGGACGAGAACTGCTTCCCCGCTATGATGGAAGCGGCGGAAGTCTGTTCGTTAGGCCAAATCAGCGAGTGCCTGCAAGAGGTCGTCGGGCGTTTTCGCCCGATGGTGTAGCGCTCTCAGCGACAGTCATCCCGAGTGGAGCGCAGCGGAGTCGAGGGATCCCGATGCAGGACTGTACGCGATCGTCCACGGGGTCCCTCCACTTCGGTCGGGATGACGCGCTCTTACGCGTTCGGTTGGCGCGGCTCGCGGTGCGCAAGCTTGAGCGGCTTGGCTTCTTTGAGCACGTGCCGCGCAATCACGAGACGCTGCACTTCCGACGTCCCTTCCCCGATCGTGCAGAGCTTCGCGTCGCTCAGATAGCGCTCAATGGGGAGATCGCGGCTGTAGCCGTAGCCGCCATGGATTTGCATCGAACGATCGCAAATCTTCACCGCTGATTCCGATGCGAACAGCTTCGCCATTGCTGATTCTTTAGTCGTGTTCTCGCCACGGTCCTGCAAATGCGCGGCGTGCAGCGTCATCACTTCCGACGCTTCCAGTTCCATCGCGGAGTCGACGAGCATCCACTGGATCGCCTGAAAATTCCCGATCGCGTGACCGAATTGCTTTCGCTCATTCGCGTAGCTGTTCGCGCGATCGAACGCCGCTTCCGCGATGCCCACCGCGAGCGCCGCGATGCTGATGCGGCCGCGGTCGAGAACTGTCATCGCCTGCTCACGTCCGCGGCCGCGTTCGCCGAGAATCTCCGCCTTCGAGTTCGTGAACCGCAGTTCGGAAGTCTCGCTCGCACGCATGCCGTAGGTGTGAATTTTGCGCACCGCCTCGAGTTGATCCTTCATCATAATGAAAGCGCTGATCTCGTTCTTGCCCGCGTCAGTGCGGCCAGTCGTCGCAATCACAATGATCAAGTCCGCCACGCGGCCACTAGTGATGAAATGCTTCATCCCATTGATGTGCCAATGATCGCCGTGCTGCTCGCCTTTCGTCTCGATACCGCCGGTGTCGCTGCCTGCGTTCGGCTCGGTCAGGCCCCACGCCCCGATCCATTCCCCGCTAACCAGCCGCGGGATGTATTTCTGCTTTTGCTCTTCGGTGCCGAAGAGATTGATCTGGCCAACGGAGAGCGCGTTATGCGCGGCGATATCCATCGCGAGTGAGGCGCAGGTTTTCCCGAGTTCCTTCACCGCGAGCGCCGAAGTGACATAGCTCAGGCCGCGGCCGCCGTACTCCTTCGGCGCGACGATGCCCATGATCCCGAGCTTGCCGGCTTTCGTGAAAATCTCGCGCGGCAGCTGTTCATCGTGATCCCACTGGTCCGCGAACGGCGCTACTTCCGTGCGGTTGAATTCCTCGACCGACGCAAGGAACGCGCGTGATTCGTCGTCGAGCGGATGTTCGAGTGTCATCATAGATTTTTGGAGAGCCTTCCGAGTGGAACTACGCGCCGGTGCATCTGGCAGACGCTCGGCAAACTACGGTGGAGGTTAACGGCTTCAACTGCCCGCCAGACGCGTTATGATCCCCCCGCATGAACTCCGACGAAGCAGACCTCGACCAGTCAGCGCGGAGCCGCATCGCCTGGCGGCTGCTGCCGTTCCTGTTCCTGCTTTACGTCGCGAATTATCTCGATCGCACGAACATCGCCTACGCGACGCTTGGAATGAAAGGCGACCTCGGGCTGACCGATTCGGTGTTCGGCACAGCCAGCGGGATTTTCTTTATCGGCTATTTCGCGCT
>JALYXP010000091.1 GCA_030947045.1 Verrucomicrobiota bacterium
ACCGTGCGAAAGCTGATCGGCTTCGCGCCGAGCGCCTGGAGGATGCTGTTATTTTCGCGAATCTTCGCGCGCAGCTTTTCGGAGAACAGCTCCGGCTGCATCAGATCAGAAATGCGCAGCCCGGTTCGCGCCGCCTTGTCGCCGTAGGCAGGGCCAATGCCGCGCTTCGTCGTCCCGATCTTCGCGTGACCTTTCAGGATCTCGCGCTGTTCGTCGAGCATCCGGTGATAGGGAAGCACCAGGTGCGCGGTGTCGCTAATCAGCAGGTTTTTGCTCACCGTCACGCCCATTTTGTGCAGGCCTTCAATCTCCGCGACGAGCGCGATTGGATCAATGACGACGCCATTGCCGATCACGCACACTTTGCCGCGCCGGAGGATCCCGGATGGAATGAGATGCAGCACATATTTTGTGCCGCGATGAATCACCGTATGGCCGGCATTATTCCCGCCCTGACTACGCACGACCACGTCGACGTTCGCGGTGAGAACGTCGATGATCTTGCCTTTACCTTCGTCGCCCCACTGGGCGCCGACGAGAATTGTGTTCGCCATGACGATGCAGCTGTTGACAGCAAATCGTCCCGCCGCATCCGAAAGCGGACACATGCGGGACCGGCGGACAGAATAAATTCAAGCGCCTCTCCTGCAAGGAATTTCGGGCAGACAGTAGCCTAAAGAAAATCGTTGCCGCCGGCGAATCTGTCTCGTTAGGCTGCTCCTCATGCGCACCATTCTACTTATCATCCTCGTGCTCCTCCTGATCGGCTCCCTGCCTACCTGGGGCTACAGCTCTGGCTGGGGCACCGGCTACTACCCAGCTGGCGGACTGGTGGTGGTCATCGTGCTTGTGTTCCTACTCGTCGGACGCGGCGGCCGCGTCTAACGCGCTCGTCCGCCGTGGCTGAATCATAAAAGCCCGCGCGAGATCACGATGAGCAGGACGATCCCTACGGCAATGCGGTAGATCGCAAACGGCGTGAAGCCGCGATCTCTGACCCAGCGCATGAACCAGGCCACGACGATTAGCGCGACGATGAACGAGACAAACGCGCCAAGCGCGATAATCAGCCACTGATGTCCACTAATCGCTACCGGCGCGAGCGCTCCGTCGCCGGCATCATGATGTCCGCCACGCATCGTCTTTAGCAGGTCGTAGCCGGTCGCGGCGATCATCGTCGGCATCGAGAGGAAGAAGGAGAACTCCAACGCTGTCGCGCGGGAAAGTCCGGCAGTTTGCCCTGCGGCGATCGTGCACATCGAGCGCGAGGTGCCCGGGAAAACAGCCGACAAAATCTGCACTGCGCCAATCCAGATCGCACGCGGGAGGTTAATGTCGTCGAGTCGGTCAATGTTCGGACGTTGAAACATCGCGTCGACGGCCCACATGACAATGCCGCCGATGAGGAGAGCCCATGCCATTACAGTGAGACTTTCGAGATTCTGGCCGATCTGTTTCTTCAGCAGATAAGCTGGAATTGCCGTCACCACGAACGCGATCATGATCAGGCTAAGCGGATGAGTGAGCACCGTCCGATCGCCACGGATGCCGCGTGGGAACGTCGTCACAAGATCAACAATTCGACTGCGAAAATAGACCGGCAACGCAAGGATCGCGCCGAGTTGAATGATAATCGTGTAGGACTTCCAGAAGCCGTCGTGCAGGTCGAGATGCAGCAGCGCCTCGGTGATCCGCAGATGCGCGGTCGAGCTGACCGGTAAGAATTCGGTAATGCCTTCAACGACGCCGAGAAGGAGGGAGAGAAGGAAGTCGTGCATAAGGTGAGGAGCCGCGCCAAGCTAGGATTCGCATCCAAAAGCGCAAGCCGTGCGGTATTGTCCGGTGACTCACGCGGATGACGCTCCCGCATCGAAGTTCCGCTGTCGGACAGCCGCGAGTCTGCTAGTTTTTCGCCCCTCGGCCGGGAAGCGGTGTTGGTAATAAACGATGTACGATTACCTGATTGTCGGCGCTGGCTATGCCGGAAGTGTGCTTGCAGAACGCCTCGGTCGGGACGCGGGCAAGAAAGTGTTGATCGTGGACCGCCGGCCGCATATCGCCGGCAACGCCTTTGATCATCCAGACGATTCGGGCGTGCTCGTGCACAAGTATGGCCCACACATTTTTCACACGAACTCGCGCGAGATTTTCGAGTATCTCTCGCAGTTCACGGAATGGCGTCCGTATGAGCACCGCGTCCGTGCATTCGTCGACGGGAAACTACTGCCAATTCCGATTAACCTCGATACAATCAACCGGCTCTATGGCTTGAACCTCGATTCCGCGGGCCTAGAGAAGTTCTTCGCTGAAGTTCGCGAGAAGGTCCACAAGATCGAAACGTCTGAAGATGTCGTCGTGAGCACTGTCGGACGGGAGCTCTACGAGAAATTTTTCCGCGGCTACACGCGGAAACAATGGGGCCTCGATCCTTCCGAGTTGAATTCGCAGGTAACGGCGCGGATTCCGACGCGGACGAACCAAGACGATCGCTACTTTACTGACGCACATCAGGCGATGCCGTTGCACGGTTTTACGAAGATGTTCGAGAACATGCTCGATCACGAAAACATCACCGTTCAGGTCGGCACTGATTATCGGAATATCAAGGACACCGTACCGTATCGCGAGATGATCTACACGGGCCCGATCGATGAGTTCTTTGATTTCCGCTTCGGCAAGTTGCCGTATCGCTCGTTAGAATTCAGGCATGAGACCCACGATCAGGAGGTTTACCAGGATGCGCCGGTCGTCAATTACCCCGACGAGAATGTCCCGCACACTCGAATCTCGGAGTTCAAATACCTGACCGGCCAGAAGCACGACAAAACCAGCATCGTCTACGAATACCCGCGTGCGGAAGGCGATCCTTATTATCCAATTCCACGGCCGCAAAACGCCGAAATCAACGCGAAGTACCAAGCACTCGTGAATGATACACCCGGTCTTTATTTCGTCGGACGCCTCGCGTCGTACAAATACTACAACATGGACCAAGTCGTTGGTCAGGCGTTGACGCTCTACCGCAAAATCAGCGGCACGAATGCGCTGGCGAAACCAGAATCAGCCGGATCGATGGGGCGAGTCTAACGCAGTTCCAAACCTGTCATTCTGAGCGGAGTCGATGAACCCCGTGACGACACCAGCGACATTTTCGGTTACGCGACGGGGTTCTTCGACTGCGCTCGCGGAGTCGCTCCGCTCAGAATGACGGCTACTCAGTCCCGCACGATTATCGCGGCGGGAATTCAAATTCCGCCTTCTTCTTGTCCTTCGCGAGCGTCAGATAGGCGCTGAAGTTCGAGCCGCGCTTCGAGACGAATCCTTCGATCAAGCCGGTCTTCCCCATCTCGACCAGCCGCTCAACTTCTTCCGCTGGAATTTCTTTGCCGCAGAGGTTCCGCTTGAGCTGGAACACGACTCTCGGCGACCCATCCGCCTGCGGTTTCGCGACGACGAAGGAATCCTCCGTCTGATACAGATCGCCGTCGTGCACTTTGCTTTCGCTTAGCTTCACCGCCTTCGATAGGTCGAGCGGAGCTTTCGGCTTTCGGGGCGCGCCATTCTTCGCACCTTCGCGCGGTTTCCGCGGCGGGAATTCCCAGTTAATCTTCGCGCCCTGCCGGATCAAAAAAGCGTCAAATGGCCGATTTTTTTTCGATGTGAATCCTTCGATCAAATCTGTTTTGCCGCGGTCGACGAGCTGGATCGCCTGCTCACGCGTGACCGGCTTCTGACACATCAAGCGACCGACCTTGAAGACTTCCTTCCAAGCTTCGCCGTCTCGCTCACGGAGGACATAGCTCGTCGGTGCCTCGCACAATTCCGCGCCCGAATTTGGATCGGTCCAAAACGGCGTCAGTTCGTTTACGTCGATCTTATTTCCGAAATCTAATTCCCCTTTCCTGGAGCCGGGATTCTTCTCATCGTCGACGATCTTTACCTTCGACGGAAATCGGTTGCCAGTTTTAGCCGAGACGAAGCCATCGAGCGGCCCGATCTCGCCATTGGCGACAAGCTCCCGCACCTCTTCTTCTTCGATTTTGCGCCCGCTCATCACCTTGTAGACCATAAGCGTGCCATCTTGCGACTTGTAGCCGCGCAAAGTCTCGATCATCGGCTTGCTATCTGTTGGCGAAATGATGTCCGTGACGCGCGAATCCGACTCGTCCTCCTCAAAATTCTTCGTCCGATCCACGATGCCTTTCGTGACCTCGACGATCTCAGACATGAACTCGCGGCGAGGAAATTTGCCGTGCTCCATTTGGCGCAGTTTGTATTCCCACTCGCCGGTCATGTCGGGTTTGGTCAGCGCGTCCGCCTTCACCGCGGCAAGAAATTGCAGCAAAGACTCAGCCTTCGTCGTCGGCACGAGCTCGCGCTGATTACGCTCCATGTATTTCTG
>JALYXP010000113.1 GCA_030947045.1 Verrucomicrobiota bacterium
CCGGGTGGTCGCGCAGATCACTGATGTTGCGAATCGCCAGCCGCGCGGCAGTCGCACGCTGCATGACGAGCGCGTAGGTGTTGTTGAAGCCGAGCTCGCCTGACATCGCGACTCCGCTCTTGGCCAGCTCTGCTCGCATCTGATCGAGCGGCAATCCCGGTTGCTTCAGAATCTCTTCCGCGATCGTGCCGGTGTATTCCGGGTAGAGGCCGATCTGGCCCGTCCGCAGCGCTTCCCAGAGAATGATCGTTCCGCCCATTCCCTGACGATGCTCGACCTGCAGACCGGCTGAGCCTAACGAGCGCTTCGCGATCTCGGCGAGCACATACGACTCCGTGAATTTCTTTGAGCCCACGATGATCGGCTCCGCGTGCAGCGGTGCGGAAACCGCGCAGAAGAGCAGCGCTATCGTCAGCAACTTCATGCGAATGCAACGCTCCGTTGTGCGTTGATAAACTCGGTCACGAATTCGTTCGCCGGCCGCTCGCGCAATTCGTCCAACAGCCCCGATTGCACGACGCGGCCTTCGTTCATCAGCACGATCTCGTCGGCGAGGTATGCCGCCTCTGCCAGGTCATGCGTGACGAGGATAACGGTCTGCTCGAGGCGCTTGAAGATCTCCTTCAGATCCTTCTGCAACGCCGCGCGCACGAGCGGATCAAGCGCGCCGAGAGGCTCGTCGAGCAGCAGTAAATCGGGCGATAATGCGAGCGCACGCATGAGGCTGACGCGTTGACGTTGGCCGCCGGATAGCTCCGCCGGATAGCGGTCGAGCGCGTCGGCCGGAAAGCGAGTGAGCGTGCAGAGTTCCGATAAACGCGCGCTCATCGTCTCCGACGGTTGGTCGAGATGGCGCGCCATCAGCAGCACGTTCGCGCGGGCGGTGAGATGCGGGAACAGCCCGCCATCCTGAATGACGTAGCCGATGCGCCGGCGCAGGGCGGCGATGCTCGCGTCGGTAATCTCCTCGCCGTCGAATTCGACGACTCCGCGGTCGGGCCGGAGCAAGCGAATGATCAGCCGCAGGATGGTCGACTTTCCGCAACCACTCGGGCCGATGAGAACCGTTGTTCGGCCCGGCGCGAAGCTCAGGTCGAGCGGGTGCAGTGCGACGCTCGCGCCGAAAGTTTTGCTGACGCCGGTGAGTTGAACTGAGGCTGCCACGCCTCGCTATTCTGGCACGACGAAGTGAAACACCGCAAACAACTGCTGCGGATCTGTCCAGGTGCGCGAGAGGCGGAAGCCTGCGGACGCAGCCAGAGCAGCGAACCCGGCCGGCGTATGCTTGTAAGAAAACTCACTGATGATTTTCTCGCCGGCTTCGAACTCGAACGCCTCGCCTCCAACGCGCACCGTCTGATCAGCCTCGCTGACAAGGTGCATCTCGATGCGTCCTTCTGTCTCATTATAAACGGCGCGATGACGCCATTCCGAGAGCACAAAGTCCGCACCGAGCTCGCGATTTGCCCGAACGAGTAGATTGAAATTGAACTGCGCCGTTACGCCTGCGCCGTCGTTGTAGGCTGCTTCGATAACCTCGCGCGACTTTTGCAGATCGACGCCGATGATCAGCCCGCCGCTCCGTCCACAGAGCTCGCACACGCGGCGAAGGAATTCTCGCGCCACGTGCGGCTCGAGATTCCCAATCGTGGAGCCGGGGAAATAGACGGCAACGTGATCTGGCTCCCGCGATGGCGTGGGGAGTCGGAGGTCCTGCAGGTAGTCAGCGCAGACGGGCAGGATCTCCAGCTGCGGCATCGCTTCGTGCAGCGCGCGCGCCGATTCTTTCAGACCTTCTTTTGAGATATCGACTGGCACATACGCGATCGGATTCTCGAGTCGATCGAGGAGCATGCGCGTCTTGATGCCCGCGCCGGTGCCGAAGCCCACCAGCTCAGCGTTTGCGCCAATCGACTCCGCCATCTCCGCGCCGTGATTCCGCAGGATCTCCTGCTCGCTACGCGTGATGTAATACTCAGGCAGCTCGGTGATCTGCTGAAAAAGATCCGCGCCGCGTTCATCGTAGAAAAACTTCGACGGTAGGGTGCGGGGCGACGCAGACAGACCGGCCACGACTTCGGCGAGGAAATCGGACGACGCCGGCTCGAGGTCAAGGAGTTCGACCTCGGCGGGGAGTTGGCTCATGTGAGATCGCGCGCGAGCCGAATACCGGTGAATTGCCACCGTTTGTCGGGCGGGAAAAAGTTTCGATAAGTCCGGCGCATGTGATCGCGCGACGTGGCGCACGAGCCGCCGCGGAGCACCATTTGGTTGCACATGAACTTGCCGTTGTACTCGCCAAGCGCGCCGGGCGCGGCGCGGTAGCCGGGGTAGGGGAGATAAGCGCTCCGCGTCCACTCCCAGACATCGCCGAACATCTGCAGCAGCTCGGTGCCGTTGCTGGCCGCAGAAGCCGGCGCAGGATGGAAAAGGTCGGATCCGACGAAGTTGCCGTCGATCGGCACGTCAGCGCTCGCCCGTTCCCATTCGAATTCGGTCGGCAAGCGCGCGCCATCCCAATTCGCATACGCATCCGCTTCGAAATAGCTGACGTGCGTGACCGGCTCCGCTTCATTGACCGGGCGAAACCCAGACATCGTGAAGTTCCACCAGGCGCCGTCGCGCTTCACCCAATAAAGCGGCGCGTTCCAGCGTTGTTCATTCACGGTCGTCCAGCCGAGCGACAGCCAAAACTCCGGACGCGTGTAGCCGCCGGCTTCGATGAACGCGAGGTATTCGCCATTCGTGACCGGCCGGTTCGAGAGCGAGAAGGCGGGGACGAATGCACGATGCTGCGGGCTTTCGTTGTCGTAGGAAAACTCCGCGCCGCGGTGACCGATCAGCGTCATCGTTTCATCGAACTCGATGAAGTGCTGCGCGCCCGGAGCGACGCTCGCGTTGCCGACAGTTGCAGTTTCGAACACCGGATAGAGCGGGTTCTGCGCGAAGACGTGTTTGATATCGGTCACGAGCAGTTCCTGATGTTGCTGCTCGTGCTGCAGGCCTAAGACCATCACGGGCTCGAGCTCGTCGAGCAGTGCCTCATCCGCGTCCTCGATGAGCTTGATAACGCAATCATTGACCGACTCGCGGAAACGATAGGTCTCCGCAACGGTCGGGCGCGAAATCAGGCCGCGCAGATCCCGCCGGTGCATGTCGCCCGCCGCGTTGTAGTACGAGTTAAAGAGATACGCATACTGCGGCACTTCAGGCCGGTAACTCGGCATCCAGACCTTCAGAACAAATGTCTCGAAGAACCACGTCGTGTGAGCGAGATGCCACTTCGTCGGACTCGCGTCCGGCATTGATTGCACCACGAAATCTTCTGGCTGGAGGTTCTGGCAAAGGCGCGTCGTTAATTCACGCACGGCACGAAATCGGCGGACCAACGACTCCGTGCGCGGGGGAGCTGTGTGTGCTGCCACGTCACGCCGCCTCTGCGTCACACTGCCCATAATCGTCGGCGCGTCAGGCGCCTTCAATGAACCCGCCTTCCTGGCTCTGCTCGGATTGTGCCGCCTCTACCATGCTGTCGTGCGTCGCCTCATCCACGCCGCCAGCCACCAGCTGCGCTCCGATCATTTCGTCATCATCGACACCGGCACGCGGGGCACGATGGCCAGTGTCGCCCGCGACGACCGGCCACTCTTCTTCGAGCGAGGCATTCTCCGCCGTTTCTTCGGGAGCTGCGTCGCTCGCGACACCCATCAGCTCCTGCCGCGCCTGTTCCCAATCCGCATCCGTGAAAGCTTCCGCATCGCGCCCATCGATCAATGCCAGCTCTCTCGCGCGTTTCTCGACCAGCTCCGGAGTAGGCGCACCCATGCCGTCGCCGTGGACTGAAATTTTTCCGAAACCAGGCTGCGAGTTCTCGTTCATACCAAGTAATACGGAGAGCGGATGCCGAGTGTGCGCATCGCGACGGCGAATAGGCGCGCCGATTTCGCGTACCATCACGGCGGAGCGACGCCTAACTCGGCGCTGGCAAAGCTCCGCTCCAGAAGAGACGCAACGGGCAATCGCGCTCTACCGGATCGGGGAAAAGCGAAAGTAGAAAAGCGCATTGCGGATACGGTACTATCTATTTCTGAAAATCAGTTGAGTGCATAGATCTCGACTAAGGCGATACCCGTCGAGTTATTCGCGCCTCGAACTACGGCAGTGTAGGCCTGCGGAGTGAGCGTCCACACGATGGCCGATTCCTGTGGGTTTTTCGGAGGGATGCCGGTCGCTTCGATCTCGGCCTTCTGGTCCGAAGGCCAATTATCATTCGTAGCGATGAGGTTTCCGTCGTGATCTCGTAGTTCCAACGTCGGATCTGACAGCGGGTTGCTGACGGGCAAAGATGGCCCGAGCGCGCGAATAATAACCTTTTGCGGATTGGTTCCGACGATGATGAAGCCTCCGATCATGATGTCGTCACCGGTCTGCACCAACCCGCGGGTGGAGATGTTGGCCAGCTTTGAGTCAACGGTACGATCCAGGTCGTAAACTTCGAGAAGGCCAATGCCAGTGCCACCGTCCGCGCCCCGCTCGATCGCAGTGTAAGCGCCGGGATTCAAGCTACCCAGGAGTGCGGCCTCGGCGTTCATGGTGGGAGCAATACCGGTGTTTTGAATTTCCGCGGCATTAGCGTTGAAGCCCCAATCTTCATTGGCGGCGATCAGTTGTCCGCTGCTGTTGTAGAGTTCCAACGTCGGATCTGCGAGGGCGCCATTTACGGGCAGCGATGGCCCGAGAGCGCGAATGATCAATTTCTTCGGTTGTGAACCAGTGACAATGAACCCGCTGATCAGCACGTTATCTCCTGTCTGCACTGCGAGCCGGGTGGAGATATTCGCGAGAGTGGTAGCGGCGGGCGGGGTAGGATTGGGGGTGGGAGTAGGCGTAGGTGGTGGCGGCGCAGGCGAAACCGAGAGCGTCAGCGGAGCTGAACCAGTGGCTACAGAATTGGTCGCGGAGATTGTGACATTAAACGCCCCCGAAACGGTCGGTGTGCCGGAGATAAGGCCAGTTGTAGGGTTCACACCAAGGCCAGCGGGAAGCCCGGTGGCGCCATAGCTGGTCGGCGACTCGGTCGCAGTGATCTGGTAAGTGAACTGCGCATCCTGGACTCCGTTCGCGCTGGTGGGACTCGTAATCACCGGCATGCCCGGAACAACGCTGGTGACCGTAAGGACTACACCTGTCGCGCTGACATCGGAGCGGACGGTGAAGCCGCTGCTGTTGATTGTGGAAAAGTTGCCGCTTTCACCGCTGCTGCTGATGATCTGAAACGTGTTACCGACACTTGGCCGAAAGCCATTGACGAGGCTCACGTTTAAGATGCCGTTGATAGACGCGGTGCCACTAACCGCGACCTGATCGAACCCCGCGCCGGCCGTCGTCCCACCAAGCTCGATGTTTAGATTTGCGCCGGCTGCCTGGGTATAGTTGCCGTTTACGGTCAGCCGGCCGGGTGAGTTTCCCGGTGACACTATGCCGCCGGTGTTCACCGTGACCGCGCCGACTGCGCCAGAGCCGCCGAGCGTCGCACCGTTGCCTACCGTCACGGGGCTGGTGATGCTGCCGTTTACCACGAGAGTCCCTCCCGTGACCGCCGTCGGACCAGTATAGTTACTCGCGCCGGTCAGAGTAAGTGTGCCCAGACGGAGCGTCCCGCTGCCGCCTTTCGTCAAGCCTCCGGTTCCGGTGATCTTACCTGCCAGAGTAGAAGGATGGCCGGAGGTAAACACCAGCAGGCCGCCGCTACCGAGAGTGAAGTCGTTCGGAAAGCTCGTGTTGTCCGTGAGGACGAACTGAATAAAGCCGCCCAGGAAGGTCAGAGAGCCGCCGAACAAAATGTTGCCGTCTCCCAATGCGAGCCCGCCGGTACTGTAAACGGTCGTTGAGATCGCCTGCACAGAGCTGAGATTTTCCAGCCGTAAAACACCGCTGCCACCTGCGCCTGCTGAGCTGCCGCCGAGGTAAAGGTTTCCGGCCACAGACAACGACGCATACCCCCGGTCGGAACCGCCGACGATCACATTGCCAACGGTATTAGCCGAGAGGCCGATGTAGGCGTCACCATCCGTAGTGACGTTCGAGCCGTGCCCCCGCAACTCCAGCGTCCCGTCGCCCTGGTTGGCGACGATGAGGGATCCACTCAGGCGCCACAGGCCACCGTTGTTTAGGTACACGTAGCCGTTCCCCCCGGCACTCAGCCCGACGTAGCCTCTGTTGGAGTAGACTACCGAGCTGAATTCCTGGATCTCCATCCGTCCGGCCGTATTCGTCCCGACGACCATGTCGCCGAGGGTCCCGCCGTAAGAAATATAAGGCTGCCCACTGTTAGTCACCACCAGTCCCGGCGTGGAGGCAGAACCATTATCCACTTCAAAAGCGCCGCCGAAAAACTTGATCCCTTTAGCCTGCACGTAACCGCCGCTTTGAATTCGGAGGCTGCTGTTCCCGCCTTTAATACCTATTCTGTTATTTCCATCGCGACCGCCGAGGAAAAGATTGCCCATGATCCACTGCGACCCGGCGCCGCTTACTGTGACCGAACCCGCGGAACCTGCCAAGGCAGCTACGGCTGCGTCACCAAGAGTGTTGTTTGGTCCTTGCACCACGACAGACCCTCCGCTCGAAACGGCAAGCGTCCCGTTGCCCGCGTAGCCGACGCTCAGGCCGCCAGTCGCATATAACCGCGAGTTCGCTCCGGTGACCGTTGCAGCACCGCTCGAGGCGGCACCGTCGGCCAACTCTGTGGGGCCAAAAAATGCCGTCCCGCTATTTTGAATGATTAAGTTCCCATGGCTATTATCGAGCCCAATAATGGTCGGCAGCCCCGTGTTCATGACGGAGTTCACGTCAGTGATTTTGAGAGTTCCAGTCGAACCCTGCGTACCTCTTCCAACGTAAGTGTTCCCCGACTGCTGGGTCAGGAACGCTCCGGCCGAGACGGTCAAGTTGCCAGTCGCAACGATACCCGCGCTGACCGATTCGCCGACGTCGATTTCGCTCGTGACGCTTAACGATCCGAACGTCCCTCCGCTTGCGCCCATCAGCAGGGAACCGGTCGATGCAGTGGTGGTCGGCGCGCCGACGGTAAGCGTTTGCGCCTGCGCCGAGGGCGCATTGATGAACGCGGTGCCACCACTGCCGATGAAAACGTCGATACTCGAGGTCGGAACACCGACACCCGTTGACCAATTACTCGCGACGAACCAGTCGCCTAACGACTTGTTTTGCCACAGGTCGGTCACTGCGTGTGCCGTGCTTCCGACAGCGGACAAAATCACGAAGACAACGAAGAAGACGCGACGGGGAGCTCTCATCAATGCTCACGGTATTCTTTTCCGCGCGGTGAGCCAAGGTTCGAATCACAATCGCATAGTACGGCTTTTTCTTCTTTAGCGGCGGTGTGTCACAGCCGATCTTGTGCGTGGCTGTCGGCGGAGATTCGGCGCTTGCAGAGCGCCGCTCCCGAAGAAGGGGGGCGGGGGGGAACGGCGAAAGTAGAAAAGCGGATGTCGAAATTGCGACGGGCGGCTTAGAAATGGGTGTGCTAGCCGCCGATGGCGGCACGCATTTGGGCGAAGCGGCTTTTGCCGGTGCTTTCGGCGACAGGGGTGCTGAGGAGTTTCTTTAAATCAATTCGCTCGATGAACTCCGGCGCGAGCTCTTTGATAAATGAGCTTGGCGTGCAACTGCTCGCGCTGCCGAACTTCATCCGGTCGCGGCAATAGGAGAGCGTGAGCGTTTCCCGCGCGCGGGTAATCCCCACGTAAAGTAACCGCCGTTCTTCGTCGGTGGTGCCTTCGGTCTTTGAGCGATCGTGCGGGAGGATGCCTTCTTCGAGGCCGACGAGGTAAACGTGGCGGAACTCGAGACCTTTCGCGGCGTGCATGGTGATCAGGGTAACTCCACGTTTCTTCTCGATGTCTTCCTGCTTCTCTTCTTCGCGTTCCTGGTCGAGCACGATCTCATCGAGAAACCCGGCGACGCCTTTGGTCGAGCGGCCGGTGAACTGTTTCAGGTCACGCAGCATGTCGCCGACGTTTATTTCGCGCGCGCTCGCTTCTTCCGCGGACTTACAACTACGTCGCAGCTCGGCGCCGTATTCGATCTCGTTGATCAATTTCGTGATGACTTCCGCTTCGTCGGTGAGCGGCTGGAGCAGCTTCGTCTGGTAATCATCGACCAGCTCGACGAAGGCCTTCACGCTGGTGGCGGTGCGATTGCTAAAAGTGGCGAGCAATTCCGCGGACTGGAGCGCATCCCAGAGACTGCACTTTTGCCGCACGCTCCAGTGCAACGCGCTCTCGACGGTCGCCGCGCTGATGCCGCGCGCGGGGGTGTTGATGATGCGGAGTAAATTCGCGTCCGCGCCGGGGTTCACCAGCACGCTCATGTAGGCGAGGAGGTCCTTCACCTCGCGGCGATCGAAGAAGCTTTTGCCGCCGATAATGCGGTAGGGGATTTGAAGCCGGCGCAGGTTTTCCTCGAGCGTGCGCGATTGCGCGTTCATGCGAAACAGGACGGCAAATTCTTCCCAAGCCTCGTTGCGATCGGCATGGCGCCGCTGGATTTCTTCGGCGACGAACTGCGCTTCTTCGCGGTCGTTCGGCGACTCGACGAGGCGGACTTTTTCGCCTTCGCCGGTGGCGCTCCAGAGACGCTTAGGACGGCGGCGGGGATTGTGTTTGATTAAGGAATTGGCGGTGCCGAGGATCGCATTCGTGCTGCGGTAGTTTTCCTCCAGCTTTACGACCGTGGGGTTCGGGAAGTGATGCTCGAACTCGAGGATGTTTGAGACTTCGGCGCCGCGCCAGCCGTAGATCGATTGGTCGTCATCGCCGACGACGGCCACATTGTGTCTTTCATCGGCGAGTAACCGGACGAGTTCTAGCTGGAGGCGATTGGTGTCCTGAAACTCATCGATCATCAGGTAGCGGAAATGCTCGCGCCAGCGCTGCCGCACCTCGGGGTGGTGATCGAGTAACTGCACGGTGAGGAGCAGGAGATCGTCGAAGTCGACCGCGTTCGCGGTCTTCAGCTCATCTCGATAACGCGAGAAAACGGCGCCGAGGAGAGTGTCAGCACCAGTTGTCATCCCGAGCGAAGTCGAGGGACCCCGTGGAATGTGCTTCTCGGTATCGCCACGGGATCCCTCAACTCGGCTTCGCTCCGCTCGGGATGACGAAGCGGGTGGGGACCACCCGTTGTTCTTCGCTTTGCTGATCGCGTTCTTCGCGACGTGCGGGTCGAGCTTCTCGTCTTTCGCAGCGGTGCGAGTGATGATTTTCTTGATCAGGCCGAGCTGGTCGCCTTCGTCGTAGATGCTGAAGTTATTTTTGTAGCCGAGGCGGTCGATGCCGCTCCGCAGGATCCGCAGGCAGAGCGCGTGGAAGGTGGACATGGTGACCTTCTTCGCCGGCTCGCGGTCGACGAGCTTGGCCAGGCGCTCGCGCATTTCGGCAGCAGCTTTGTTGGTGAAGGTAACGGCGAGGATGTGCGACGGATCAACGCCGCGCGCGATGAGATATGCGACGCGCGTCGTGATCACGCGTGTCTTCCCGGTGCCCGCGCCTGCGAGGATGAGCAGCGGCCCTTCTGTGGTCGTGACAGCGGTCCGCTGCGGCTCGTTCAAGTGCGTGAGTGGGACGTAAGCCATCGGGTTTGTTTCGCGCGCGGGGAAGGGCTGCAAATGCACAGCAGGCGAGCGAGCTGCACAACTGGCAGGTCTGGAATTCTCTGCGCGATGCGGGGGCACGCCGGCGAGCGCACGCTGGTAGCGTGCTGGTTTCGGTATTCTACCGAAACGAACTTTCGCAGCGGATGCCTTTCCGATCGATGTGGCGGGAAGAAAAGTTCGCGATCGCAGAATGCGATCGCCAGCACGCTACAAGCGCGCGCTCCCCGGAATCTGAGTTATCCGCGCTCTTACCGCGCGACGGCGAAGAGAAACATCGCGCCGATTGAGAGGATGAAATACGGCACGAGTGTGGCAGCGCCGGCGTATTCCTTCGCCATGCGTTGACCGAAAAAGAGGGCGACGAGCGAGACCGCCGCGAGCACAGAGCCGTAGTAGGCGAGCAGCGCATCGTGGCTGACGATGAGCATCACGCAGCCGATCGCGGCGAGCGCTCCCGCGGCCAGCTCGAGTAGTGTAATTACCGTCACCAGCAACGGCACGAAGCCAGCGAGTGGGCTTTTGGCGAAATGACCGGTGAGCCACTCGAGGTTACCGGCGCGATCGATGATCTTATCGGCCGCGGATTGAAAAAACAGGATCGCCAGAAATGCCGAGACCAGGATCTGCGCGAGGTGCGTCGCGCCGGCGGGAGTGAGGAGAGTCGGCATGTGGGTTGCGTGTTGTTGTAAGCTGCTGCGGATGGCGTTTTCAAGGACAGATGATACTGATGAAGTGCTCTTCTTCGCGACGCCGGCGAAGTTCCGCGTGTGGCTCCGCGCACACCACGAGACGACGACGCAGCAGTGGATCGGCTTTTACCGGAAAGCATCGGGTCGGCCGAGCATCACGTGGCCAGAGTCCGTGGATGAAGCGCTTTGCGTCGGCTGGATCGATGGCGTGCGAAAGCGGATCGACGAAGAGAGTTACAAGATCCGCTTCACGCCGCGGCGGGCGGTCAGCACGTGGAGCGACGTAAACATCCGGCGCGTGGGAGCGTTGACGCGGGAGGGACGGATGCAAGCCGCTGGGCTCGCTGCGTTCTTCCGCCGGAGGGAAGCGCGCTCGCGCATTTACGCATACGAAAACAAGGAAGCCGCCAGCGCAGGCGCCGAACTTGATCGACGGTTCGACGCTGCTCCCGCTGCATGGGAATTCTTCGAAAGCCAACCGCTATCGTATCAGCGGATTGCGAGGTGGTGGGTGACGAGCGCAAAACGCTGTGACACGCGCGAACGACGCATTGCGAAGTTGATCCGCGAATCGGCCGCAGGACGTAGGATATGAGCGAGATCGAAATCGCAGTCGAGCAGGAGGTGTCCACTGAAACCAGGCGAAGCATCAT
>JALYXP010000130.1 GCA_030947045.1 Verrucomicrobiota bacterium
TGGTGATCGCTTCATAGCGGGCGCGGAGGAGCGGGTCGCGCAGGTAATCGCACGCTTCTGCGAGATCGCGGATGGCGTAGCGCGTCGCCATTTGTGAATGCCCGAGGCCGGCGAGCTGCGGGAAGATATACCAGATCCAATGGCTGGTCTTGCGCCCGCGGCGAATCTCCGCGAGCGCGGTCTCGAAGCCGGCGTGGGGGTCAGCCTGGGCTTCGTGGAAGCGGGCGAGGGACATGGGGAAGGATTTGTCCACAGTTTACCTGAGCCAATTTCACAGATTCAGAAACGGGCAATCTGTGCAACCTGCGAAATCGGCTGGATGAACTGCTTCGTCGACCGCGGCGCATCTCCCCAGCGCGGTTTCGTAGCCGGCGGAGCGGTTGCCCCGGGGCTTCAATAACGGGCGAGAGACATAACGCCACGGGTGCGACGGAACGCCACCCCGTCAAAGGGAGACGTCACACAACAGGGCGTTGCCAGCCAGGCACCGAGCAGCGTAATCGTCTCGCAAGTTGACATCCTCCATCCTCGATACCCGCCGCAACCGTTTGGTCGCCGCTTTGGTTTCGGGCGCCCTTCTCGTTTTCACAGTCGGGCTGCATCCCGTGTGGCCCGTGGCGTGGATCGCACCGATCCCGCTGCTGCTCGCGGCTTTTCGCGCACGACGGGGCGAGACGGTCATGCTGGCGGCAGTCGCTTCCTCCATCGGCCTGACAAGTCTCGCGCCCTACTACGTGTCGGTGGTCGGCTGGCCGGGCGTGATGCTCGTGCTTCTGCAAATGCTGCAATGGATTTTCATCGTGACCTTCACGCGCTCTGTGGTGCAACGCTCTCGAGGCTGGTGGACCGTGTTTGCTTATCCGGTGATCTGCGCCGCGCTCGACACGCTGGTCTCTACCTTCTCGCCGCACGGCACCTGGGGCAGCCTGGCCTACACGCAGATGGATGCGCTCCCGGTGATTCAAATCGCGTCCGTGGCGGGGACGGCGGGCGTGGTCTTTGTCGTTAGTCTCTTCGCGTCGATCGCCGCTTTGGCGTGGGATCGCGCGCAACCGCGCCGATCATCGCTCCTCGCTTATGCCTTCCCGCTCCTGCTTATCATGGTAGCGGTGGGGCTCGGCAGTTTGCGCTTAACGGGGAATCTCGAAGCTGTGACGACGCTGCCGATCGGAATGGCGGCGATCGACGACGTCATCGGACCGAAGACCCCGCGCGAGAAAGCGGAAGCGGTCTGGGGTGCCTATGACGAGAGCATTGGGCGGCTCGCGCAAGGCGGTGCGCATATCGTGGTTCTGCCAGAAAAGATCAACACCCAGGAGCTGGCAGGGGCGCCGCGCCGAGCTGCACTGGGGGAGACTGCGCGGCGCAATTCCGTTTACCTCGTGGCGGGAGTTGGCGTGACGAGCGACCGCGAATGGAAGAATCGCGCCTGGTTTTTCGGACCGAACGGCGACCTCCTGGCCGAGTACGACAAGCAGCATCTGGTGCCCGGCGGGGAATCTGCCATGACGCCGGGCGATGAAGAGGTGGTGCGGGCGGTCGATGGGCGTCGTTTCGGCATCTCGATCTGCAAGGACATGCATTTCGCCCCGCTCGGGCGCAGCTATGGGAAAGAGGAAGTGGTGGCAATGCTCGAGCCGGCATGGGATTTCAAGCGGGACGCGTGGATGGCGGCGCGTGTCGCCGCGTTGCGCGGGGTGGAGAACGGCTATGCGGTGGTGCATTCCGCACGCGGAGGTGTCCTCTCGGCGAGCGATCGCTACGGACGGTTCGTGGCGGAGACGCCGAGCAGCGAGCTGCCAGGCACGTCGATCATCGCGCAGGTGCCCATAGAGTCGCGACCAGCCACGCTCTACACGCGGTTTGGCGATTGGTTCGGCTGGCTATGCGTGGTCGGCGCGGCCTTGCTTCGTTTTCTACCCAGATCTTGCAATTTAGGGTCGTCGATTCTTTGAGAGTCGTTCAAGCACGTCCGGCTGTGCGCCGCCGCGCCGAACAGGGTGAGGCTGGAGACGGCCGCGCGCGAGTTGTCGCTGACGGCGGCAATGATTTCTCTGTAGCGGGCGCGGAGGAACGGATCGCGCAGGTATTCGCACGCTTCCGCGAAATCGAGGATGGCGCAGCGCTTCGTCATCTGGCAATGGCCGAGGCCGGCGAGCTGCGGGAGGATATACCAGATCCAGTGGCTGGTTTTCCGCCCGCGGCGAATCTCCGCGAGCGCGGTCTCATAGCCGGCGTGCGGACTAGCCTGAGCTTCGTGGAAGCGTTGGAGGGACATGACGGAATTGCGGATTGCGGAACGCGGATTGCGAAAAGTCACCGCTCAAGACGAGAGATCGCTATCGAGCTCGCGATGTTTCCAGCCAGTTGATCTTGATGTCCCGTTCAACTGCGCTGAACTCCCTGTCGCCGGTTACGAGTTCAGCCTTTCGTAGTTTCGCGAGCGCGGCGGCGAAGCAGTCGGCATAGGATAGTTTTTTCGAAGCTTTGAAAGCAGCCGCCTGCCGAACCAAATCCAGGTTCAGGGATTCAACGGGCACGAGTGTGATCGGCATTTGAGCCATGTCCGCGGCAATGGCATGCGCGCTCGTGTCGCCGCCACGACGCAGCGCGGTGTAGTAGATCTCACCCCAGTTTACCACGGTCATGAGGAGTTCATGTCGCCCCGCAGTCGCGGCATGCAGCAGTCTCTCGACGGACTCTGCCGCGGGCTCCTCGTTGAACAGCGCCATCAGTGCCCAGCTATCGATGACCTTGGTAGCCATCAGCGGTCGCTTTTGCGGTCTTCTTTTCGCGCTTCTGTCAGCGTCTTCATCAAATCGAGGTGCTTGTACTTGCCACGTAGGCTGCGGATGTGTTTTGCGGTGATTGGTTTGAGCAAGATGCCGTCGGCTGTGGTTTGCACGATCGCACGGGTCCCGGTCTCAATCTCAAATTGCTCCCGGATCGCCCGTGGGATGACGACCTGACCTTTGACAGTAAAGGAGACCGTATTGGATTTTGTATTCGGCATGAACAAAGTAAGTGGTGTTCGCCAAAGTAAGTCAATGACGATCAGTATGCCAGAATGTCTTTCGCACATGCAGACGCCTTGCTGACGGCCGATTCCTCGCCACTTTGCAGGCTCGCTTTATGGCTACTGCTTCATCCGCTCCGCTTACAAACTCGCTCGCTCACAAACTCGCCGACTTCGCTTGCACTCTGGAATACGAGCATCTCGGAAAGAACACGGTTCATGAAGTGAAGCGGCGGCTGATTGACTCGCTCGGCTGTGCGCTCGGGGCCTGGAATGAGGAGCCGTG
>JALYXP010000099.1 GCA_030947045.1 Verrucomicrobiota bacterium
TTCCTTCACCGTCGACGGCGTCGTCTTCGTCGTTCGGCAGCCGTTGCACGACGACTTCAACTGAACCGTCCGGCGCGCGATATGTCCGCGGCGGGTCCGCTTTCGTGTCGTTCTCAGGTGACGCAGCGGGCTGAGGAGAATCCGCTGCGTCTGCCTGCGGCTCCGGCTCGTCGACATTCGTAAAATAGGGCGAAGTCCTGTTCTGCGGGTACCACTCAGGCGCTGTCTCTAGCAGCTTTGCACCCTGCCGACGCGGGTCCACGGTCCAGATCTCAACTGCGCCGGCCGTTTTCTCGCGGCTGAAGACGATCGTCGCACCATCTGGCGCGAAGATCGGATCGAAATCCTGGCCGGAGTTGTCGTTCGTGAGCTGACGCAGCAGCTTGCCGTCTTCGCGAAAGAGATAGAGATGCGAGTGGCTGGTCCCTTCCGCCTGCAGATAGCGGATGGCAACGACCAGCTCGCGCGGCGCAGCGGCGTCCGCCTCCACATTGATCAACGTCACGGCAACGGCGAATAACCCGAAGAGACAGCGCGACATCGCCTCTTTGTGGTGAATGCCGCCACGGCTGTCAATGTCACGCGAGTTGACGCGACGGATGCACATCCGCGAAGCGTATTCAGTCGTAGAGTCCAGCCGTCCCATGCAAACCACCGACACCGCGCGTATCCCCGAGGAACTCAGCGGCCGTCAGCATCGGACGCCGGTCGGTCAAATTTCGCTCCGGAACACTTTTCGCGCGCTGCGGCATCGCAATTACCGGCTCTTCTTTTACGGCCAGCTTGTGTCGCTCATTGGCACCTGGATGCAAACGACCGCGATGAGCTGGCTCGTGTATCAAATCACTGGCTCGAAATTGCTGCTCGGGGTTGTCGCGGCTGCGAGTTCGGCGCCGATGATGGTCTTCTCTCTCTGGGGCGGCGCGATCGCGGATCGCTATCCGAAACGCGCGATCATTCTCTGGACACAGGCAGCGCAGATGATGCCAGCGTTCGTGCTCGCCGCACTCGCGTGGAGCGGCCTCGCAACTCCGTGGCTGATCGTGTTGATCTCGATGGTGAGCGGAATCGCGATGGCGTTCGACATGCCTGCGCGGCAGGCGTTCACCGTCGAGATGACGAGCCGCGAAGACCTGCTCAACGCGGTGTCGCTGAACAGCTCGGTCTTCAACGGCGCCCGCGTTGTTGGACCGGCGCTAGCGGGGCTTGTGATCGGCACCGTCGGGATTCCGGCGTGCTTTTTTCTGAATGGCGTGAGCTACATCGCGGTGATCATCGGGTTATTGATGATGCGCTTGCCGGAGCGAGCTCCCGCGGGCCACCAGGCGGCAGAGCCCGCGAGCGCCTGGAGCGGTATGACGTATGTGCTCGGGCACCAGCGGGTCCGCACAATTCTGGGACTGCTGGGCGTGGTCGGGATCTTTGGGTGGTCGTATGCGGTGCTCTTGCCGGCGTTCGCGCGCGACGTCTTTCATCTGGGTGCGGACGGTTACGGGATCCTGATGTCGGCGAGCGGAGTCGGCGCCCTCGCTGGTGCGCTCGCAGTCGCGACCGCTGGGCACGTTTTCCCGCAGCGCACTGTCGCACTGAGTGGAGTGTGGCTGTTTGCGGGCGCGCTGCTCGCGTTTTCCATCACGACAAACTTCTATCTCGCGCTCGCGTTTATGACGCTCGGCGGCTTCGGGATGCTGCTCTTTTTCTCGACCTCGAATACGGTGATGCAAACGATTGTCCCTGATGAAATGCGCGGACGCGTGATGGGCGTTTGGGGCCTTGTTTTCGGAGCAATGATTCCGCTCGGGAGCCTTGAGGCAGGTGCCGTTGCGCATTGGCTCGGTGCGCCCTTCGCGCTGGGTTTTGGCGCAGTGATCTGCGCGATCGCTGGATTCTGGACACTGATCGTGATCCGGCGAAGGGAAGCGGAGTTATCCGCCAACGCTTAACACGACAGAGGTTGCTAAGGCTTTTTCACCTGTGGACCGGAAGCCGAAAGCAGCGTGACGATCACCTGCCTGCCATCGCTCAGCTCCACCCGGCCATCCTCGATCTTGATGACTTGCAGCTTGATCTCGATGCCTGAAGTCGGCACATGCACAGTGACGAACTCGCCTTCGCCCACCTGCTGATCATTGATCACGGCGAGTCGGGGTTGACCCAACGAGATCGCTGTAACGCGGATTTGATCGGCCCGCATCTGCACCATGACGGGCGTCGGCGACGCGACTTCCTCGATCGGACTATTGTCCGTCGGGGCCACTACGGCCGCGTGACGCGCGTTCCGATCATGCAGCCACCATGCGCCGGCCACAACGGCGCAGGCAATGATCAAGCCGATGAAGATGGCGAGCCCGTTACCGGAAAGCAGTGCCCCTTTGAGCAAGGCAGAGCGCGAGGTGGGCCCTGCTGTTGCTGACGCCGCTCCGTAGGAATCCGGCACCACGGTATAGAGCAATCGTGGTGATGGCTTCTCTTGAGGAAGCAACTCCATGGCCAATGGCTTAAGCATCGGCTGTTCCAAGCCGGCGATTATTTTAATTTCACGCCCGCGGCCCGCTTAGCGGTTCCCGATGTGAATGGCTCCTTTATTGACCGCCAGAGCCGCTTCCTTTACCGCTTCGCTATGGGTCGGGTGAGCGTGGACCGTCCGCCCAAGATCCTCCGCACTGCCGCCGAACTCCATCACCGCCACGCACTCGGCCATCAGGTCAGACGCCGCATGCGCCATGATGTGTGCGCCGATGATCCGGTCCGTTTTTGCGTCGGCTACGAACTTCACAAAGCCGGTTGGATCGTCGGCTGCGAGCGCGCGACCATTCGCGGCGAACGGGAACTTCCCAACGCGGACATCCATCCCCTTCTCTTTCGCAAAGTCTTCTGTAATGCCAACGCCGGCGACTTCCGGGTTCGTGTAGATGATTCCGGGGATGACGTCGTAGTTCACGTGCCCGGCTTTCCCTGCGATCATCTCGACGCAGGCGACGCCTTCTTCCTCAGCTTTGTGCGCGAGCATCGGTCCGGCGATCACATCGCCGATCGCGTAGATGCCGTCGACGTTCGTCTTGAAATGCGCGTCGACTTTGATGCGTTTCCGGTCGTCGAGTTCTACGCCGATTTTGTCGGCACCGACACCTTCCGCAAAGG
>JALYXP010000148.1 GCA_030947045.1 Verrucomicrobiota bacterium
AAGCTAACGCCGAGAAAAGAAAGCGCGATACCCCACGCAAGCCCGCTCGCGATTCGCTCAGTGCGTGCGTCGGAGAATCGCACGCACCTCCAAAACAGGAGCAGGAACGTCCATGGTAAGAAGTAGCCGAGTCCGCGCGGGATATTCATGAGCCACCCGCTGAGTTGGAAGTCCTCGCCCGACAACCGGCCGGAGAACTGCCGCGTCCAGGTGTGCGCGACATCGCTCTGGCGCATGAGCTGCAAACAGGGAATTGCCCACGCCGCGAAGATCCCGAGCATCACGAGAACGCCAAGGAAATGCGCTGGGTGAAACAACGCGCGCAGTTCACGATTTCGGAACAGCACGCCGATGACGACCGCGTAGAAGAAGACGAGATGAAGCGGGCCTTTCGCCAGCATCCCGAGGCCGAGAAACATCCAGGGAACAGTCCACGTAAGCCAGGCGGATCTCCGTTGCTGCCACCGACTGAGCCAGCAAATAATTGCCAGCCCCGTGAGCGAGGCGTAGAGCGCCTCGATCTCGATCAGCCGTCCTTTCTCGACGATGCCGATATTCGTGAGCCAGATGAGCGCAGCCGCGAGTGCGCCGTTCGCGCCAAGCGCTCCGCTCCCAAGCGCGAGGAAGGCGAGCGCCACCGCTAAGACACAGAGCGTCGATGGCAGTCGCGCTGCCCATTCGGTGCGTTGGCCGAATAGCTTGAACGAACCGGCCACGAGCCAGTTCACCAGCGGCGGCTTCGTGAAGTACGGATCGCTGCCGACTTGCGGCACGAGATAGTTGCCCGTCTGCAGCATCGTTACGGCCGGCAGGATGCGACGGCCTTCCTCGCCTTTGATCTCGAGCGTGCCGAGACCCGGAAGGTAAATCGCCGCCCACACCAGCAGGATAATCAGTGCGCGCTGCGGCATCGGCTGACTGTGTCGCAGTTGCCTCAGTTGAAAAGCGCAAACCCGCTACGCACACCGCGGAGTGACAGCTTGACTGCGCCGCGTCCGTATCTACGTTGGAGACCTAGTCCGCGGTGGATTGGAGTGGGAGCCAGTGTCCCACTCTTTTTCGTCTGCGGGCTCGATGCTTTTTATGAACGCCGAGTTTATCGCCATGCTGGATTACCTCGAGCGGGAGCGCGGAATCAAACGCGAGATCCTACTCGAGGCGGTTTCGAATGCGTTGCTTTCTGCCTCGAAAAAGAGCGTGAGCATCTCGCGCGATCTGCGCATCGATATCGATCCGAAGACCGGTGTGATCAAGGCGATCGCGCAGCCGCTCGTCGTCGAAACGGTGACGAATCCTTCCGAGGAAATTGCGTTGAACAAGGCGCGCGCGATCAAGCCGGAGGCGAATATCGGTGATTCTGTGGAAGTCGAAGTGACGCCGAAGAATTTCGGCCGCATCGCTGCGCAAACAGCGAAGCAGGCGATGATGCAGCGCATCCGCCAGGTCGAGAAGGAGATGATCTACGAGGAGTTCAAGGATCGCGCGGGCGAGATCGTGAGCGGGACGGTGCGTCGCTTCGATCGCTCTGATGTCATCCTCGATCTTGGGAAGTTCGAAGCCATCATGCCGCAGCGCGAACGCGTCGTAGTTGAAGACTATAATGTTGGCGATCGACTCCGCGCGTATGTCGTGGCGGTCGAGAACGGCATTCGCGGACCCGAGATCATCGTCTCGCGCAGCCATCCGAATTTCGTTCGCCGCTTATTCGAACTCGAAGTGAGCGAGATCAATGACGGCACCGTCGAGATTCGCGGCATTGCGCGCGAAGCGGGTTACCGGACGAAGATCGCGGTCACCAGCGTGAAGGAGAAGGTTGACCCCGTCGGCGCTTGCGTCGGCATGCGTGGGTCACGCGTGAAGAACATCGTCCGCGAACTGAACAACGAGAAGGTCGACATCATTCGTTGGAGCTCCGATCCGAAGGAATACGTCCTCGAAGCGCTGAAGCCAGCGAAGGTAAAGAACCTCGTCTTCGACGTCGAACGGAAGAGCGTGCAGATCTCGGTCGACGAAGATCAGCTCTCGCTCGCGATCGGAAAAAAGGGGCAGAATGCGCGCCTCACTTCGCGTCTCACTGGTTGGGAAATTAACATCGACAAGGACACGACCGCGACAAACGTCGTCGAGCAAAAGGTCGAGCAAGCCGCACACACGCTAGCCGCCGCGTTGCCGATAGATCAGGAGCAGGCCATGACGCTCGTGAAATCAGGATTTACCAACCTCGAAGGATTGCGGGATGCCGACGTATCAGATTTCGTCGACATCCTTTCCGTGGACGAAGCGAAGGCGCAGGAAATCCACGCGGCAGTGCCTCGAGAAGCAACCGCATCTTAAATTGGCTGCCCGCGAGCCATGAATAAATTTCAAAATAATGCCCAGCCGACCGACAACGACCAAGACCGCCGCCCGCAAGTCAGCGCCCGCGCGCAAGACAGCGGCGAGGTCTGCTGTTGCGGCTGAGCCAGCAGCTGCGCCGAAGCCAAAGGCAACCCGCGCTGAGTCGCTGAAAGCGGCGCGTCCCGCGCCTACCGCGACCACTCCGGCGGCACGCTCTCGCGCTGCTGCGGCTGCCGCTGCCGCTGCCGCTGCAGCTGTTCCCGCGCCTGCCCCGGCGCGCGCGCCAGTGGAAACCGTGTCGCTGATTGACGAGAAGAAGCCTCGTGCGAAGCGACCCGAAGGCGAGGTCCGCAGCACGAAGTCGATTCTGCCGCCGATCTCCCGGATCGTCGCGCCGCCACCAGCGCCCGTTGCTCCTCTGAAGCCGGCTGCTCCTGAGCCAGCCGTCGTCGAGAAGAAAGCGGCGGTGCCTGTTCTCGATCTGATCTCGCCTGCCCCTGCACCGACGCCAAAAATCGTCGCTCCAGCACCAGCTGCGGCGGTTGCGCCGACGGTTGAACCTGCTGCGCCGGTCGAAGCGGAGACGCCTGCCGCCGAAGCTGAGGCCGAGCCGCAGAAGATCATTCACATCAAGCCGCCGATTATCGTGAAGCAACTCGCGACGGAGCTCGGCTTGAAGCCGCACCAGCTCATCGCCGAGCTGATGAGCTTCAATATTTTCGCCAACATCAATCAGACGATTGAGCCGGAAGTTGCGACGAAGATTTGCGCCAACCATGGGTTCGTTTTCGAGATGGAGCGCCGCGAAAAAGGCGGCGGCGTGCACAAGGTCGAGCAGGTCGTTGTCGCCCCCCCTCCACCGGTCATTGAGAAGGAAGAAGAGCTCAAAATCCGTGGCCCGATCATCACCTTCATGGGCCATGTCGATCACGGTAAGACGTCGTTGATGGACGCGGTCCGCAAGACGCGCGTCGCTGCAGGCGAGGCTGGCGGAATTACGCAGCACATCGGTGCTTACACGGTCGATCATAAAGGCCAGCGGATTACATTTCTCGATACGCCAGGTCACGCCGCGTTTACCGCAATGCGCGCGCGCGGCGCCCACGTCACGGACATCGTTGTGCTCGTTGTCGCCGCTGATGATGGCCTCATGCCGCAAACGATCGAGGCGATCAATCACGCCAAAGCGGCGGAGCATGTGAAGATCATGGTCGCGCTCAACAAGATCGATCTGCCCGGGGCGAACATTGATCGCGTGAAGAAGCAATTGCAGGAGCGCGAGCTTGCTCCGGAAGACTGGGGCGGCGACACGATCGTCTGCGAAGTCTCCGCCACGAAAGGTATCGGGATCGATCATCTCCTCGAAATGATGACGTTGCAGGCTGAGGTGCTTGAATTGAAAGCCTCTCCGACTGCGATTCCGCGCGGGACGGTGATCGAGGCGCAAGTCGAGCCAGGCCGCGGTCCAACTGCGACCGTCATTGTCCAGATGGGCACCTTGAAATTGGGCGATCCATTTATCTGCGGCGAGTTCGGCGGGAAGGTGAAGTCGCTGATCGATGATCGCGGCAAGCCGATCAAGGAGGCCGGTCCATCGCTGCCGGTGAAGGTGCTCGGGTTTACCGGGTTGCCACAAGCTGGCGATGAATTTCTCGTGATGGAATCCGAGCGCTCGGCGAAGACGTTGAGCGAAGAGCGGCTGCAATCGAATCGCGCGGAGAAGCTGGCCGCGCCGCCGCGCGCGACGCTCGAGTCATTGCTCGAGGCTGCTGATGGCAAAAAGCATCTCCGCATCATTTTGAAGTGCGACGCTCAAGGCACGCTCGAGGCGCTGAGCACCGCGCTGTATCAGATCGAGAGCAAGAAGGTCGACCTCGACATTATCCACTCCGGTGTCGGCCCGATTTCCGAGAACGACATCCTCCTCGCGAGCGCGTCGAACACCGTCGTCGTCGGCTTTAACATCAAGGTCGAAGCGAACGCCGTGAACGCCGCGAAACGCGAAGGCGTGCAGGTAAAACTCTACAGTATCATTTACGAGCTGATCGATCAGATCAAGGAGTCCATGGCGGGCCTGCTCGATCCGGAACATCGCGAGACCGTCATCGGCCACGCGGAAGTGAAGCAGGTCTTCAAGCTCAGCCGCGGGATCGTCGCCGGTTGTCTCGTCACCGATGGCCGCATCGGTCGCACATCGCGCGCTCGCGTGTTGCGGCGCCGCCAGCCGGTTTACGACGGCGGATTATCAACGCTCCGCCGTTTCCAGGACGACGTGAAGGAAGTCCGCGTCGGCCTCGAGTGCGGTATCAAACTCGGCGATTTCAACGAATATCAGGTCGGCGACATCATCGAGTGCTACAACCTCGAGCAGGTCGCGCAGAAACTCTAGGAGGCGCCTCGCGGACGCGGCCGTTCCTCGGCGCTTCCGGACTCGCTGCCGTTATGGCTAAGCATCGATTACTGCGCGTGAATGAGCTGGTGAGACGCCAGCTCAGCATGATCATCACGCGCGACATGCATTTCGAGGATGTCCTCGTCACGGTCAATCAGGTGGACGTCACGCCCGACCTGAAAAACGCGCACGTCTTCGTGAGCGTCCTAGGCAAAGGAAGCGCGCAAGGTGTGATCGCGCAGCTCGAGGCAAATCGCGTCGTTCTCCAGCAGGAAATGGCCAAGGATGTCGTCCTGAAATACACGCCGCATCTCACGTTCCACCTCGACGACTCGATCGAACGCGGTGATCGCGTGTTCAAGATCCTTCGAGAAATTGAGCCGGCGCTCGACACTGAAGAGCACGACGAAGACGCGGAACAAGGATGAACAACGCGTCGTTCGCCGACATCGCTGATACGCTGCGCGAGAGCAAAGACGTCGTCGTGATCAGCCACGTGCGTCCTGACGGCGACGCTTTCGGCAGTCAGCTCGGGATGGCGCTGTCGCTTCGCGAACTCGGCAAGCAGGTGACGGCGTGGAACGAAGATGGGCTGCTTGAAAAATATAGCTTCCTACCGGGTAGCGCTTTGATCACCAAGCCGCCTGCGGAAGCGCAGCAGTTCGACCTCGCGATCGCGCTCGATACAGCCGTGCAGACGCGGCTTGGAACGCCGGCGGAGTCGGTGCGCGCGGACAAGTGGATCAATATCGATCACCATCCTACGAACCCGCGCTACGGTGATCTCGTTTATATTGATTCGACTGCGCCTGCGACGGGCCAGATCCTGTTCGAGTTGCTTGCGAGCGAAGGATTACCAATCAACCGCGACATCGCGGAAAACCTCTTCGTCGCAATTTCTACCGACACCGGCTCGTTCCAATATCCGAACACCACCGCGCGTACCTTCGAGATTGGCGCTGAGCTTTTGAAGCATGGCGTCAACGTCGGACGGGTGAGTCAGCTGCTTTACGAAAGCTATCCGCGCCGGCGCGTTGAA
>JALYXP010000104.1 GCA_030947045.1 Verrucomicrobiota bacterium
CCGAAAAGCAAGATTACGGAGTCGGTTCTGCGGCTCGGGGCGCCCTCTTCCACGCGCATCATTGTGGAGTTCCCGGCCGGTTACGCTCCGCCCGCGCAAGGTTCGGTGGTGAATCGCGACGAAGCGCGTCCTTACGAGATCACTGAAGTGCGCAAGCAATCCGACGGGCAGCTGAACGTCTTCGTCCGGGAGATCATGCAGTGATCTCCGCTGCGGCTGCCTAACGAGTTGTCGCTCCGCGAGTGGCCGCGACGACGTGGCCGTTCTCGATCGTGAAGAACGCGATGTTGTTGTCGTCCAGCCACTCGGTCATGTAGCCGCGAATCGAGGACCAGCCGAACAGCCGCGTATCCAGCATCGACTCCGGCACGCTCTGATTCGCGAGGACCACATCTGAAATCTTCGCGTGTCGTGGATCACCATCCGCTGCCGGCTCCACGGTCGCTTCGCCGTTCATGTAACGTCCCTTCATCATGTAAACTTGATCGAGCGGCACGCTCACTTTCACGCGGCCGCTATTGTTCGCTACGGTCACGAAAGCTTTGCCGCGCAGCTTGCGGTCCGCCGCGATCAACGTGTTGATGTCATCCTCAGTCAGGTCGATCCGCGCCGGCTCGTTCCGTTTCGCAGCTTTCTCAAAGGCGCGCCAGCGAGCACGGATGACCTCGACCGGTTGCAGCGATTCTGCCGGCTGCGGTTGCGGTTGCGCGGTCGTCGAGAGCGGCGCGTCTGACGAAACGTCATCGCTCTCCGCGGCAGAGTCGACGGTGACGCCATTGTCGCTCGTCACGTTGCCAAACGTAAGCGGCTCGGTCGTCGAATAGGTATTTTGCAAATGACGAAACGCCCAGAACCCGCCGCCAATAAACGCGGCCGCCAGGAGAACGAACAGGCAGACAAACGTCAGACATGCTTTCGCAAAACACCCACTGCCGCGCGATTCGGCTGATGGAAGTGGCGGGTTCGTCATTTTGTTTGTTCGTGCGCAGCGAGCAGCTCCTGCGCTTTCATGAGCTTGTCATAAACGCTCTGTAATCCCTCGGACAGCAGGCGCGTTCCGGAGAACACCGGCATGAAGTTCGTATCGCCGTTCCAGCGCGGCACGATGTGCAGATGGAGATGGTCCGGCACACCAGCCCCCGCGCATTCCCCGAGGTTCAGGCCGATGTTAAATCCCTGTGCTTTCATCGTTTTGCGAAGCAGCTTTTGCGCGTGCGTGGCTAGTTGCCAAAGCTCCACCACTTCATTGTCGCCTAACGAGGAGATGTCGGCTGTTTTGCGATACGGCACGGCCATCAGATGTCCGACGGCATAGGGGTAGCGGTTCATCATCAGGAATGCGGTCTTCCGGCGAGCGATTACGAGATGCGCCGCATCGTCACTCGCCTGAGCGGCGTCCGACAGGAAATTTGAATTCCGCTCCTCCTTCTCGAAATACTCCACGCGCCAGGGACACCAAAGCGTCTCGATCTCGGCACGCGGGAATGGAATAGAATCGCTCAAGGAAAGAACAGTTTCGCGCACCGTTGCTAAAGTCGAAAGGCTTTTGATCGCGAGCCGGCGCTACGGCTGCTTTGTGAGCAGCACGTATTGCAACGCTTGGTCACTGCCGGCGTCGATTGTCGTCGCTTCCTCGGACGACCGCGCGCCGGCAAGCTCCTGTAAGAAGCGCGGCGTTTCCGCAACAGGGACGACGAGCGCATCAATTGCACCACCGTTCCATTTCTTGATGGCGTCGGCGGGTGTTGAGAAATGCGTTCGTCGCAAATAGAGGAGCAGTCCTTCATCTTTGCCGCCGACTACCTCGTAGCGCCAGTTTTTCACTGCTGCCTCCCTTCGCACGGCGGTGCCGAAATCCGATAGCAGCGCGTCGCGAGACCGATAACTTCGCACGACACGCTGGGCGCTGTAGCCGGCAGTAAAAATTACCGCAAAGATGAGCACCACCGCTGCCCAACGTCTGCTGTTCAAACACAACTGCTCGTTAGACCACGCGCGGCTGAGGCTCGCTCCCAGCAACAGGCAAAGCGGCGGAACGACCGGGAAGATGCGGTCGACCCGCTTCGACGGGATTAGGGACATCACGACCAATCCACCCAAACTCCAGCACAGAAGCCACGCCACTTCCGGCGACAGGCGGCGCCATCTTTCAGGCATCGGCAGCTTCACTGCGCGCCAACTGACCAACGCGAGCGCCAGCAAAAGCACACTCCACGGCGCGAATTTGTGCAGGAGATGCGGAAGGTAAAAACCGAGCGGCTGCGCGCGGTGCACTGTTCCGCCGAAACGTCCGGCGAATTCCCGCAGCACGACTTGCTCATAGAAACCAGGAGCCGTCATGATCCCGCCAGCGACCCACGCGAGAAAGATGGCGAGCGACGCGATCCACG
>JALYXP010000184.1 GCA_030947045.1 Verrucomicrobiota bacterium
CAGGTGACGGAGGCGGTAAAGGTGAAGCCGAATCACGTTTACGTGATCCCGCCGAATCATCAGCTCACGTTTGAGGAGAGCACCTTACGGCTCCTGCCGCCGCAGCAGGCGCAAGGGCGGCGCGTGACGATCGATCTTTTCTTCCGCACGCTGGCCTACGCCTACGGGCAGCGTGCGATTTCGATCGTCCTCTCGGGCACGGACCAGGATGGCATGATCGGATTGAAGCACATCCGCGCGCAAGGCGGGGTGACGATCGCGCAGGAACCGGAGGAAGCGGCGTTCGACAGCATGCCGCTGAGCGCGATTAAGACCGGGATGGTGGACTGGGTGTTGCCCGTCGCGGACATGCCGCCGCGCTTGCTTGAGTTCGTTCAGAACGAAAACCGGATGAAGCTGCCGCCGGAGATTCCGGAAGCGCCGGAAGCGGATGCGAAGGTGAAGGAGGCGCCGGGTGGCGAGACGGTTTCGGACGAGACGCGCGATCCGGATGACGAGGAAGCGTTGCAGCTGGTGCTCAACCACCTGCGCGCGCATACCGGTCAGGATTTCAGCCATTACAAACGCGCGACGGTGCTGCGCCGCGTCGCGCGCCGGCTGCAGGTGAACTCCGTGGAATCCATCCCCCGTTATCTGGAGTTCCTGCGCACGCATCCGGCGGAAGCGCGCGCGCTCCTGCAGGATCTTCTCATCGGGGTGACGCATTTCTTCCGCGACCAGCCGTCGTTTGCGGCGCTGGAGGCGAATGTCCCTCAGCTATTCGCGGGGAAGAAACAGGCGGATGAACTGCGCGTCTGGGTGACCGGCTGCTCGACCGGCGAGGAAGCTTACTCGATCGCGATGTTGCTCTGCGAGCACGCGGAGAATCTGAACGATCCGCCCAGCATCCAGATCTTCGCGACCGATGTCGACGAGCAGGCGATCCGCGACGCGCGCGAGGGTTTGTATCCAGCCACGATCGAAGCCGATGTGTCGCAGGAACGGCTGCGGCAATTCTTTGTGCGCGATCACGGGCGCTATCGGGTGAAGAAGGACATCCGCGACAAGGTGCTTTTCGCGCGTCACAACGTGCTGAGCGATCCGGCGTTTTCACGCATCGATCTGGTCACCTGCCGGAATCTCCTCATCTATCTTAATCCGGAAGCGCAAGGGCGGGTCTTCGATGTCTTCCACTTCGCCCTGCGCGCGGGGGGGCTCCTGTTCATCGGTGGCGCGGAAAGCGCGGACAGTTCGCACTCGCTCTTTTCCGCGATCGATCATCACCATCGCATCTACGCGCGCCGTTCCATCCCGCGGCCGGCATGGAGCATTCCCGCGTTGCCGCGACGTTTTTCTGCGCCTGATACCGGACGCGGGCGGAGCACACGCCCGATGCTGCCGGGAATGAAGTCCGGTGCCGTGGAAGATGCGGGCGAGCAAAGCCAGGCCACTAGCTTTGAGGGGCAGGAGCGCCGCTCGATTATGTTTGGCGAGCTGCACTTGAAGCTGCTGGAGGAATACGGCCCGCCGTCGGTGGTAGTGAACGAAGCCCACGACATCATCCATTTATCCGAAAACGTGGGGCGCTACCTCACATTCCGTGCGGGCGAGCCATCGACCAACCTGATGACGGTGGTGAACCCGGCCTTGCGAGTAGAGCTGCGGACGGCGCTTTTCCGAGCGGCGCATTCGCACGAAAGCGTCATCGTTCCCGCGCAGTCCGTCCCGGTCGAGGGAACGACAGAGACGATCAACCTCCACGTGCGACCGATCCGCCCCGGCAATTCGGCGCAAGGCTTCTTCCTCATTCTCTTCGAGAAGAAAACCGAGCCGCTCACCGCGGCTGAGCAAACGGTCGAACGCGAAACCATCAGCCGCGACGTCGGCGATGAGCTGCAATCGTTAAAGCAGCAGCTCAACGCCACGGTCGAGCAGTTCGAAGCCTCGAGTGAAGAGCTGCAGGCCTCGAACGAAGAGCTGCAGGCGATGAACGAGGAACTGCGTTCCGCCGCGGAGGAGCTGGAGACGAGCAAGGAAGAACTGCAGTCAGTTAACGAAGAGCTGATCACGGTTAATAATGAGCTGAAGGACAAGGTCGAGGATCTGAGCACCGCGAACAGCGACCTGAATAACCTTATGACCTCGACCAATCTGGCGACGATCTTCCTCGATCGCCAGCTTCGGATATTGCGTTTTACGCCGCGCGTGCAGGATACGTTTAATCTGCTAGCCGCCGATGTGGGCCGGCCGATCTCCGATATCACGCACAAGTTGCGCTACGAAACGCTGATCGCGGATGCGGAGCGGGTGCTGGACCGGCTCGCCTCGATCGAACGCGAGATCGAGACCGAGGATGCGCGCACCTTCCTCGCCCGCATCTCGCCCTATCGCACGCTCGACGACAAGATCAGCGGCGTGGTCGTAACGCTGATCGACGTCACGCAGATCAAACACGCGCAGGCGGAGGTGCGTGCCCTTTCGCTGCAGATGGAGGCCCAGGAGCATCGCTTCGCCACCATCGTGAGAGCGGTCCCGGACTTCGTTTACGAGTTCGACCTCGAAGGCCGCTTCACTTTCGTGAATGCCTCATTGCTAGCCTTATGGGGACTGACCGCGGAAGATGCGATCGGCAAAAATTTTCACGAGCTCGACTATCCGGCGGAGCTGGCGACGAAGTTGCAACGCCAGATTCAGGACGTGATCGGAACGCGCCATTCGCTTAAGGATGAGACTCCTTACACGAGCCGGATCGGCGAGCACATGTACGAGTATCTCTTTTTTCCTCTCTTCGACGAAGAGGGAAAGGTCGAAGCGGTCGCAGGCGTGACGCGTGATATCACAGATCGCCGACGCGCTGAATCTGCCCTGCGCGCGAGCGAAGAACGCTTCCGCAATGTGACCGATCACGTGCCGCAGGTGATCTGGACGAACGACGCCGCGGGCGAAGCGGACTATTTCAACAGTCGTTGGTATGATTACACCGGCTTGACCTACGAACAGTCAGCCGGCCCCGGCTGGCAGGCCATCGTGCATCCTGACGATGAAGCAGCAGCGACGGAGCGCTGGACCGAGTCGCTAAGGAAAGGCGAAGTCTTCGATGCCGAATACCGGTTGCGCGGCGCGGATGGCGGGTATCGCTGGTTCATCGGGCGTAACGTGCCGCTTACGACAGATGGCGTGGTGCTCAGCTGGTTCGGCACGGCGACCGACATTCACGATTTCAAGGAAGCGCAGGCGGCACTCGGCACGGCGGAAGAGAAGTTCCGCCTGCTGGTCGAGGGCACCCCTGATTACGCCATGTTCCTACTCGATCCGGAGAATAAGATCACCTACTGGAGCAGCGGTGCGGAGAAAGTTTTCGGCTGGTCGCGCCACGAAGCGGTGGGAAAAAGAGGCGACATCATTTTCACCCCGGAAGATAAAACGAAGGCCGCGGTGCAGCAGGAACTCCGGACGGCGCTCGAGCAAGGCCGCGCCCCGGATCGCCGGTGGCACAAACGCAAAGATAAGTCGCGCCTCTGGGCGGATGGAGTGATGCGGCGGCTTGATCGCCCCGACGGCAGCCTTCGGGGTTTCGCGAAAATCTGCCGCGATGCGACGGACCAGAAGCAGGCCGAGGAAAAGCTGCGGCATGCGCATGATGAACTCGAGCAGCGCGTGCGTGATCGTACCAAGGAACTGCGGGCGATGAACGAGACACTGGAACAGGAGATGCATCGGCGGCAGCGTCTCGAGAGCGAGATCCTCCAGGTGACGGAACGCGAACGGGCGAACATCAGCCAGGACTTGCACGATAGCCTTTGCCAGGAGCTGACGGCGACGGCGTTCCTCCTGAAATCGAAGGCGCGCGCTCTGGGGCGGACGGACCCGGAGGCGGGCGAGGCACTTGTCGAAAGCGCGGAGATGGTGAACCGGAACGCGGGCCTCGCGCGCGATCTCGCCCGCGGATTGCATCCGCTGGAGATGGGGACCGGCGGCCTGGTGTCGGCGCTGCGCGAGCTCGCCTCCCGCACGAGCCAGACAGTGACCTGCAAATGCGAATGTCCGCGGTCGCTCCGTGTCCCGAGCGAAGCGGTCGCGGTGAACCTCTATCGCATCGCGCAGGAGGCCGTAAAGAATGCGCTCAAACACGCAAAGCCGACGGAAGTGGTCGTCTGCATCGAACGTCTGCACGACGAAATCCATCTCGTCATCTCCGATAACGGGACGCCAAAACGATCCCGCAAAGGCGGCCTCGGCATCCAGATGATGCAGTATCGCGCGAGCGTCTCCGGCGGAACCCTGGAGATCACCTCGAAAAAAGGGAAAGGCACACGCGTCTCCTGCCGGGTGCCGACGAAGCAATAGCGCTTGCGGCCAGAGTCACGGCGGTCTGCGTTTCAATAAAGAATCCGTCCCGCGCTTACTGGCACAACGAGGTCGCGGCGCGTGCGTATTTTCCAGCAGATGAAACCCACGACGGACAAGACCGCCTCGCCTCGACTGGCCAAGTCGCCGCAAACACGAGTGCTCGTGGTGGACGACCATCCGCTCTTCCGCAAAGGCGTGGTGCAGTTGCTGACGGATGAGCCTGATCTCGTTGTCAGCGGTGAGGCGAGCAACAGCCAGCAAGCACTTGGCGAACTGCGGAAGCAACAGTTCGACCTTGCGGTGGTCGACATCGGCCTCGACGGAAGCGCGAACGGGATCGAGCTCACGAAAGCGATCCGCGCGGAGCGGCCGGAGCTGCCGGTGCTGGTGCTCTCGATGCACGACGAGACGCTCTTCGCCGAGCGGGCCTTGCGCGCCGGCGCGCGCGGCTACGTGATGAAACGCGAGGCGCTCGATAATTTCATCCATGCCGTGCGCACGGTCTTGCGGGGCGAGATTTTTATCAGCGAGAACATGTCGAAGCGGATGGTGTTCGCGCATCTCCATGGCGATGGCGATGCGGTCTCGCCGGTGGATCGACTGACCGATCGCGAACTCGAGATTTTGCAGTTGTTAGGCGAAGGGCGCGAGCTGGCGCAGATCGCGCAGGAGTTGCACATCAGCGCGAAGACGGTGGAGGCGCACCGTGCGCACATTAAAGAGAAGCTCGACTTCAAAAATGCGCGGGAAGTCGCGCGCTTCGCGGTGACCTGGGTGAATCAGCAGAAGTGACCTAACGCTGCGACATCATCCCGAGCGAAGTCGAGGGACCCCGACGCCTTACGAGCGATTGCGCGACGGAGTGCATGTAGCGTCACTCTCTCACTGCAACACAGCCGCCCTATCATCATTGGGATCCTTCGACTCCCGCTCCGCTTTATGGAGCGGTGATCGCCTAACGAGCGATTAAGCAGCTCTCATCCCGAGCCGCCGTCAGGACGGTCGAGGGATCTCGCCTATTGCAATCCCCGTCACGCACGAAAGGGAATGCGCGGATTGCATTCCGCGGTTTCCGTCACTCAAATCGCGGACTGCGACTGTGAGATCCCTCGGCCGTCTGCGCGGCTCGGGATGACCATCAGCTACGCTCCGGCGCGGTTGGCTTTCCCTTACTTACTGCCTTCAGCCATCACCCGCGCGAATGCCGCTTCGAGCTCTTCCGGGACGAGCGGCTTTGCGAGATGCTCGAGAAACCCTGCCGCCTTGCTTCGCTCCAGATCTTCCGGCGTGTTGTAGCCGCTCATGGCGATCGCTTTGAAGGAAGCCCCGGGGCGCAACTCGCGCAGCAGGTCCCAGCCGTTTCCATCCGGCAAACCGAGATCGCTTAGCAGAATATCGAACTCTCCTGTGCCAGCACATTTCCGGGCGGTCCGCACGTCGTTCGCCACGCTCACGCTATGACCGAGGCTGCGCAGATAACCGCTAATCGCGCGCGCGGTGTCGACGTGATCTTCCACGAGGAAGATGCGCCAGGGGCGGCTCGGCTCATGAGCTTCGGCTACCACGACAGTATCGATGCCAGCGCCGCCGCATCTGTTCCAGGGTTCCACCGCATGTTATGGCAATTCGCAACGGAGACGCTGCGCGGTCGTCGAAAATTTTCCGGGTCGACTCTGCCGGGCCACCCTACCCCCTCGGCCCGACAGAATCTTTTCCCCCGAATCTTACCGCAGTTGGCGGCTGACGCTGCAGGCGGCTGGGGAACCGGAGCTCTTCCAGCCGCACCACAGCCTTAATGTCGCTTAAATTTTATTACGCTGTGCGCGGATGCTGCTCGAGAGCTT
>JALYXP010000191.1 GCA_030947045.1 Verrucomicrobiota bacterium
TTTGATTTCCTTGTAGCTCGTCGCGCCGCTACAAATCTGTTCGATCAGCAGCAATTTATCGTCCTCGCCGATTCGCGGAATCGCCAACTCCGGGAACCATTCCGCGACGCAGTTTACGCGCACGATCCACTGCTCGACGGCGTTATCCCAGTTCTTCAGCGGGCAGCTTCCGGCGAGCACCTCTTTCGCCAACAAAACCGCGGCTTGATCGCTCGGCGCATCCGCGGCATCGCTGCGCAAAACCAGGTCGTGGAAATTCGTTTGTCGCTTTCCGACAACGCGCCGCAGCGCAGCGTCATACCTGACTTCGACCGCATCGCGGAACGCCTCCGGGAATAATTCACGCAGCCACGCTTCCTCGATCCGCGTCGCGAGCGTGAGCAACACTTGCCGCTCTTTGTCACTGCTCTCGATCTCCCGAACTTCAGAAGCAACCAGCAGCGTCGCGCGGTGCACCACGCTTTCGCGCGCGAGCACGCCGCGGCGTCCGTGCACCAGCGCACAACGCAACGTTCCCTGGTCGACTCGCACCGCGACCTGATCTGGAAATCCAGCGAGCACGCAGCGTTGGATCGCGCCCGGTTCAGCTTCTTGCGCGGAAACATCGAGACCTTCTGCGCGTGCGATATCGATGAATTGCTCCCACAGCTGTGCTGCTTCGCGCGCGGCCGCAGCATTCACAGATAGCTGCGCGCAACGGCGTGGATCGAAATTATTCTTTTCCGCGAAACGGAATGCGCGCGTCAGAATGAACAGGTCGGAGTCGTCATCGGCACCGAGCAGCTCATCGCGATCTTCGCGCGCCTGCTTCCCTTCGGCGCGCCGGAGCAAGCCGCGTCCCTGCGTCACAGCTGCGATCAACGCAATCGCGCGAACGCAGCGATATTCCTGCGCGGCGAGGAGCATGCGCGCGTAACGCGGATGCACCGGAAACGCGAGCATGCGACGGCCGAGATCAGTGATCGCTCCGTAGGCAATCGACAGCGCTCCGAGATCGATGAGCAGTTGTTCCGCACGAGAGAGCGCTTGCGGTTCCGGCGGTTCGAGCCAGCGAAACTTCGCCACATCATCGACGCCACTGGCTTTGAGCGTCAGCACCACTTCCGAAAGGTCGAGGCGCTTTACTTCGGGCAACTCCTGCGCGTCGCGCTCGAGATGCTCACGCTCGGTCCAGAGTCGCAAACACCGCCCGGGTGCCGTGCGGCCGGCGCGGCCGGCACGTTGATCCGCGGACGCCCGGCTGATCTTCTCGACGAGCAACGTGTTGATGCCGCGGCGAGCATCGAACCGCGCTATCCGCGCCAGTCCGGAGTCGATCACGACGCGTACGCCCTCGATCGTGAGCGATGTCTCGGCCACGTTTGTCGCGACGATCACCTTGCGTTTATCGTAGCGCGCCAGCGCCGCGTCCTGCTCGCTCGGCGTAAGCTCGCCATAGAGCGGCAGAGCTACGAATTGGCCGCTCACACGCGAAGCCCTGACCGCCGAGATCGTGCGCATGATTTCGTATTTACCCGGCATGAAAATGAGCACGTCGCCGTCTGTGACGCGGGCTAGTTCGACGAGTTCGTCGGCCGCCAAATCCCAGATCGGGTAAGTATCGGTGCGCACCGGCTTCGGCAGATATTCCACGGCCACCGGGTGCTGGCGGCCGCTCGACGTCAGCACTTCGCAAGGCGCCAGAAAAGCGTCGAGCGATGCGGTCTCCAGCGTGGCCGACATCACTGCGATTTTCAGATCCGGGCGCGCCGTTTCCTGCAGCTGGAGCGCGCGAGCCAGCGTGATGTCGCCATAGAGATGACGCTCGTGGAATTCATCGAACAAAATTGCCGACACGCCGCGGAGTTTCGGGTCGTGAATCAACTGCCGCAGGAGAATTCCCTCCGTCACGAAACGAATGCGCGTCCGATTCGAGACGACGTTGTCGAAGCGAATCTGGTAGCCGACTTCATCGCCCAGCCGGCTATTCCGCTCTGACGCAACGCGCGAAGCGAGCATGCGCGCGGCGATGCGCCTCGGCTGAAGGATCACGACCTCACCGGTGCCGAGTAGTCCGTGATCGAGCAGGATCTGCGGAACCTGGGTGGACTTTCCCGATCCGGTCGGTGCCTGGAGAATCAGCCGCGGCTGCGCGGTAACCGCGCGAACGATCTGCTCTTCGAGCTCGTAGATCGGCAAATCGCGTGCGGACATTTGGCGAACGTTCAACGCGGGATACGCCACGTCCAATAAACGCGATGCTCGGGTTGTCATTCCGAGCGTAGCGAAGCGGAGTCGAGGAACCTCGCCGCGTTACTTTGCGTCTATTTTGCGGGGTCCCTCGACTTCGCTCGGGATGACGAGCCGTTACGCGTGCGGCTTCTGGATTAGACCAAGACCGCACGCGTCTTTGTAGAGCGGCCGCGGGCCTTCCATCGAGCGCGCTTCGCCATTGAGTAGGAAGGTTTCCACGTCGGCGTGAGCAGCTCGCCATTCGTCGAAAGCGCGGCGGACTCCGCCAGCGCCAGTGACATCGAAACTCTCCGCGAAACGGCTGACATCGTGTAGCACGAGCAACCCCCCAGGGGCGAGCGCCGGATACCACAACTCGAGCTCGCGCAAGGTGGCGGCGTATTCGTGCGAACTGTCGAGGATGATCAACGCCGGCGCGCCGCCGAGATAAGCGCGCGCTGAAGCTTCCGATGCGGCATCGAGCGAATTCCCTTCGGCCACGTTCACGTGTTTCTGGAGGCCGGCGCGTTCCGTCCAGTTTCGTGCGATGCCGCACATCGCCGGATCGATATCGAGCGTAAAGAGCGCGTGTTCCGCTCCCATTCGGCGCAGCATGAAACCGAGCAGCAACGTCGAGTAGCCCGCATGCGTGCCGAGTTGAACAATGCGCGA
>JALYXP010000109.1 GCA_030947045.1 Verrucomicrobiota bacterium
ATTCGCGTCGTGCCCAGAAAACCAGCAACGTTTGCGCTGACGCGATTCGATTGCCGCGAAGCGTCGACTTCGAAAACCTGCTTCACTGGGATCTGATTGGCTTGCGCCATGGCGAGGATCGGCTCGCTGATCGCCGCGTTATCGAGCGGCTTGTACTTGTTGAAGATTGGCTCGATGAAAACGGGAGCGATCAAGGCGCCGAGCATGAAGAAGCCCATAACCACGGCCGTGCCCCAAATCCACCAAGTACGCGGCGCGCGCCGAAAGACGGCATACAGCACGATCATGACGATCGGGAACATAATGAGACCGAGCGCAAGGCCCTTCATCTGCTCGCCGAACCACATGCCGAACGTCTGCGTGGAAAGCTCGTAAGCGTGTTCCCGAAAGTAGTGCTGGTAGAGATCCATCGGAAAATCGAGCAGCGAAGTCAGCAGCAGATACGCAATCGCGTAGAGCGCTACCTGCATGGTCTTGAACCTCGTCGTACGCTCCGCGAAATCACGTATGCGCGCGGAGATGCGCGTGAATAGCAAGGCGAGCAAAATCACGCTACCGAGCAGAAAATTCCAAAGGATCAACCAGTAGCCGCCCTCGAAGTATGAGTCTGAGCGCTGCTTTTTATCGGCTGGAACGGTATCGAGCCAGGCGCGCGTCGCGGTCGCCGGGTCAGCGTGCGCGGCGGCAGCAGGGACGACCAGCACCGGCGGCGACGAAGCGGGAGAACTTTCCTGGGCGTGAGTTGCAACAGACGGCAGGAATATTGCGGCCGCGAGAACAAGCAGAGACAATCTATGTTTCATCTGCCGCGAGATTATCCGGCTGCCGCGCCGGTGAACATCTGTTTCTACAGGCAGGTCATCCCGAGCGGAGCGAAGCGTAGTCGTGGGACTCCGTAGGCGAAGCATTCATTTTGCTACGGGGTCCCTCGACTTCGCTCGGGATGACAGTGGCGGCTACGCGACTAATGCGCCGCCGCAGCTGGAGCCTGCGCCCGCCGTGCAGCCGAAACAGTGATCGGCTGTCTGAATCAAGCGATTTTCTACCGAGGCCGGATCGATGTCCCACAGCGATAACGCGCGGCCCGCTTCTCGCCACTGCATCTTCAACATCTGGTTGAAGTCACAATCGAAGACCTCGCCGAGCCAGCTGACGTTGATCGTGTTGCGACACATCAAGCCTTCCACCGTCGAAGGATTGAAAGCGTCGTTCAGCAACAACATGTAATCACCGAGCTTGTTGTTGTTCTTAAGGTAAGAAGCGAAGCGGGAGACTGGCAGATTCGTGATCGTAAAGAGACTGTTAAAGACGATGCCGAAATGTTCTTTCAGCTCGCGTTTGTAGTCCGCTTCGAGCTCCGCCTGCGGGCCAGGGAGAAAGGCGCCGTTGGGATTGTAGACCAGGTGCAACGGCAGCGCGGGATCGGTTCCGTAGCCTAACGAATTCAAAACCTGCAGCCCTTTGATGCTGCCTTCGAAGACGCCGTCGCCACGCTGGGCGTTGACGTTCTCGGGCGAATAGCAGGGCATCGACGCGATGATTTCGACCTCGTTGTCGGCCAAAAACTGCGCGTAATCTTCGAATCCTGGTTCCAGCAGAATTGTGAGGTTGCAGCGGTCGATGATGTGGCGCGGTGGCGTCAGAGACTTCAACCGTCGCACAAGATATTTGAAGTCCGGGATCATCTCAGGCGCGCCGCCGGTGAGATCGACCGTCCCGATGTCGGTCTTCGCCAGCCAATCGATCACGCGATCGATTGTCTCGCGGGTCATGATCTCCTTCCGCTTGGGACCGGCATTCACATGGCAGTGAACGCACGTCAGGTTGCAAAGCTTACCGACATTGACCTGCAAGATCTCCGTCTTCGCATGACGCAGGGCGAGCGAGTGCTCGGAAAGCTTTTCGGCGAAGCGATTCATCAGGTGAGAGTAAGTTCGTGGCCGAGATATTCCACGACTTCCTTACATTGAGGGTTTTCGAGCAGTGCATCGCAACACGCGGTCTCAGCGATGGTGCCTGCGCCATCGCGCAGGCAGACGCACGCGAGCCAATCAGTCACGCGGCGCGCTTGCGCGATATTGTGCGTGACGAGCACGATGGTGTGACGCTCTTTTAATTTCAGGATTAACTCTTCGATCGCCTGCGTCGACTTGGGATCAAGCGCGCTCGTGGGCTCGTCCATGAGAATCACTTCGGGTTCGGTAGCAAGCGCGCGGGCGAGGCAAAGACGTTGTTGCTGGCCGACGGATAGCGTGAGCGCAGAGTCGTTCAGCCGATCGCGCACTTCCGTCCATAACGCGGCCTCGATCAACGCGCTTTCAGCGGCCCCCGTTAATGCAGTGCGCGACAGCCTCCGCAAATGGCGCAGCCCGAAAACGACATTCTCGCGAATGCTTTTCGGGAACACGACCGGCTGTTGGAAAAGAAAACCGATGCGGGCGCGCAACGCGTCCGCATCGGTCGCGCCGTCGCGAATCGAGCGGCCGTGGAATGCAATACTTCCGTGGACCTGCAGCTCAGGCGTCAGATCAGTGAGCCGATTCAGGCAACGCAAAAACGTGCTCTTTCCCGCGCCAGACGGACCGATGATGCCGAAGACCTGATTCGCACGAATCGTGACGTTCACGTCCTGCAGGATCTTCTTGCCGTGCGCAGTGACGTTCAGATTCGCAACCCGGAAGACTTCCGACGGATGTGCGCGGCTCTCCAACGCGGACGAATCAGCTGCGGGCTTCATCATGTAAACGAAGACGGATCGGCAGGGCCAAAAGACTCAGGGTAAAGACGAGCGCGAGCAGGACAAGCGCGGAACCCCAGAGCTTAGCACCGACGGCTGGATCGAACGAGTCCTGCGCGAGAATGAATATGTGATACGGCAGCGAGAGGACCGGGCTTTGGCGAACACCATGCGGCAGCGTTGCGCCGGCGAAGATCGTGGCCGTAAACATGATTGGCGCGGTTTCGCCGGCAGCGCGCGCGAGGCCAAGCAGCGAGCCAGTGATCAAACCGCTCCACGATTGCGGCAGGATGACGGACCAGACAATCTGTGACTGGTGCAGCCCCAGTCCGGTCGCAGCCTCCAAATATTTTCGCGGGAGCGCTTTGATCCGTTCGATCAAGGCGATGGTGACAGTGGGCAGAATCATGATGGCGAGGAGAACGCCCCCGATAAACCACGATTTTCCCCAGTTCAGATATTTTACGAAGACAATGAATCCGAAGATTCCCAAGGCGATCGAGGGGATGCCGTTAAGCGTGTAAAGGAACAGGCCGAGACGTGATTTCGCGGCGGCGCCTTTCAAATAAACCGAATGCGTCAGGGCTAACCCGATGGCGATCGGCGCGCAGATCAAGATCGTAGTGCCGAGGAGAATAATGGTGCCGACGAGATTGTAGAAGATGCCACCCTCTGCGCCGACCTGACGGATTTGTTCTGTAATGAAGGACCAGCTCAGCGCCGGTATGCCGCGCTGCGCGATCACCAACACAAGCCCAAAGAGTAAGCCGCACGCGATGAGCGCGCAGAGACCACAGAGGGTTGCGAAGAAAATGTTAGAAGCTCGTCGCATGCCCCGTTTTCCTCTGCCACGCACCGGCGATCGTTACGGCCAGCACCATCGCCATCAGGATCAGCGCGAGGCCGACGATCGCGGCCCAATGGAGTGCGCCGCCGTAAGCAATGTTCGTTTCCGATCCGCCAAGCTTGCTCGAGAGCGTTTGACCGGCTTCGAGCCACGCGTGCAATGAAAGGACATTCGCCGGCATGTTGTTGTCCTGCCGTCCTACCACCAGAAACACGGCGATGGTCTCACCCAGTGCGCGTCCGAGTCCGAGAAGCAGCGCGGCGACCAGACCGCGGGCTGCCTGTGGTAGCGAGATCGATAGCACCGTTTCAGTCGCAGTAAGTCCAAGTCCGCGCGCGGCCCGACGTTGTTCCGCAGGGACTCCGCGCAACGCGTCATCTGCCACGGTCATCACCGTCGGCAGGATCATCACGCCTAACAACACGCCAGCCGTCAGCAGCGTGTCGCCGCTAAGTGGATCGAAGTGTGCGAAGATGTCGTAGATCCAATTGCGCAAAAGCAGAATGCCAATCAACCCGTAGACCACCGATGGCACGCCGGCCAGCAACTCGACCGTGATCTTCACCGCCAGACGGAGGCGTCTGGGGAGAAACTCAGAGGTGAAAATCGCCGCGCCGATTCCGATCGGCGCCGCGAGCAGCAAAGCGATAAAGGCGACAACCAGGGTGCCGTATATCATTGGCAGGGCGCCAAAAAGTTGTTCGCGGTAAAACCACTTCGTGCCCATGAGGTAATCGATGCCTGCGTGCCGCCAGACCGGCAGACTTTGTGCAACAAAGATAGTCGTCAGTAACGCTAGCGTCGCCAACGCAACGACGCTGAAGAAGTAACTAACAGCGCGAGTCATTCCGGGAGCGCACGGGTCTCTCTCGCACACTTTTCTGCGCAGAGACGGCCGGACGGAAAAGCGTATTTAGGGGCCGGCGCCGAAATCAGCACGCGAGGCGCGCGCTCTCCTGAAATCATTTAAGCTGACTTAGGGCAAGGTAGCCGTGCTTTTTCACCAACTCCTGTCCCTGCTCGCTCAACATAAAATCGACAAAAGTTTTCGCGTCACCCTGTGGCTCGCCGTTCGTGATCAGAAAGAGGGGCCGAC
>JALYXP010000231.1 GCA_030947045.1 Verrucomicrobiota bacterium
CGACGAGCGTGACGTTCGGGAAGTGCAGCCCTTTCGCGATCATCTGCGTGCCGACCAGGATATCGATCTTGCCGGCGCGGAACGCGCGGAGCGTTTCGCGGAACGCGTCCTTCCGCGTCATCGAGTCGGCATCCATGCGCCGGACGACAGCTTTCGGGAAGAGATGCTGCACCGTCGCTTCAACTTTTTCGGTGCCGAAGCCCGAGTAAATCAACGCGTTCTCGCCGCACGCCAGGCACTTCTTTGGCACGGTCGCAGTGTGTCCACACAAATGACAGCTTAGACGCGCCGCCGTGCGGTGAAACGTGAGCGCGACGCTGCAATTCGGGCAATCGCGCGCCTCACCGCACGCGCTGCAAAGCAGCGAAGTCGAGAAGCCGCGCCGATTAAGAAACAGGATTGTCTGCTCGCGTTTTTCGAGCCGCGCAATGATCGCGGTGTGGAGTTTGTCGCCGAGAATCGTAAGCGATTTCGCCTTTCGCGCTTCGTTTCGTAGATCGACGATGCGAATCATCGGCATCTGGTTGTTGTCGACGCGTTGCGTGAGTTGCAGCAGCTGATACTTGCCGCGTGTCGCGTTGTAATAGCTCTCGAGCGACGGCGTCGCGCTGCCGAGAAGGACGACGGCGTTCTCCAATTTCGCGCGGACCACGGCAACATCGCGCGCCTGATAACGCGGCGCTTCTTCCTGCTTGTAGGAGTTCTCGTGTTCTTCATCGACCACGATGAGGCCAAGGTTTTCGAGTGGCGCGAAGACGGCGCTACGCGCGCCGATCACGATCTTCGCCTGGCCGGATTGGATCTTGTGCCATTCGTCGTGACGCTCGCCTTCCGAGAGCCGGCTGTGCAGGACAGCGACGCTTTCCTGCGCTTCCGCAAAGCGACTCTTGAATCGCTCCACCGTCTGCGGCGTCAGCGATATCTCGGGCACGAGCACAATAGCTGTTTTGCCGCGGGCCAAAGTGGAGCGGATAGCCTGCAGGTAGATCTCCGTTTTGCCGCTGCCGGTGACACCGTGGAGTAAGAGCGGCTTCGCGTTTTCCGGCTGCGCTAGAGCTGCTTCGACAGCAGCGAGTGCGACCGTTTGCTCATCATTCAGAGTGATGTCGGAGCTCGCGACGAACTGCTCTTTCGCGTGCGGATCGCGTTGCACCGCCTGTTCGCGTAGTTCGACAAGACCGCGTTTCTCGAGCGCGCGCAGCGTTTGATTATCGAGCGACGTTTCGTGCAGAAGATCGGCCGCCGCAATCGCTTCAGTGAGCTTCAGAACAGCATCGAGCAACTCCGCCTGCCGAGGTGCGCGACGGCGCAATTTATCAAGCTCGCCCTCCTGCAGTTCACGTCCTGGCCTAACGAACAGCTGCTTCTTCCAGCCGACTTCCGCGCGTCGGATCACTTGCGGCAACAGGCTGCGCATCACCGTTTCAATCGAGCAGCAGTAATAAGCGCTCATCCACCGCGCCAGCTCGAGCACCTTTGCGCTCAGCGCAGGTTTCTCGCCCACGATCGCTTCAATCGGGCGAATGCCGGTCGCATCCGTCTCGTCAAGCAGCGCGACGACGGTCGCGAGCGCGGATTTGTCGCGAAACGGAACACGCACGCGCCACCCGATATTGATGCGATCGGCGAAGCTCTCCGGGATCGCGTAGTCGAGCTCACGCCGAATCGCGCGGTCGATCAGAACGCGAGCGAACTTCGGACGGACAGACGGCGCGGAGGGAGAAATCTGATTGCTCAATGAAACGGATGCGTGGATGAATCCGACGTGAGTTTCCCCTCATTCGCGGCGTTCTCCAAATCAGCGCGGCGCATCCGCTAAACTGACCGAGATTGCCCGCCGTTCGCATGGCTCGTTTCGTCCTCAAGCTGCTCATCTGTGGGTTTCTCGCGCTCGGTGCCGGCACCGCATATCTCGCGATGCGGTCCGGGGATACGGTCTACACAATTTACGAGTGGATCAGCCCGCAACGGTTTCAGCAATACGATGCGCTGATCCGCGCCGTCGCGACGCAGAACAACATCGATCCCATGCTGGTGAAGGCGGTGGTCTGGCGCGAGAGCCGGTTCGATCCGCAGAAATTCGGGAGCGCCGGTGAGCGCGGGCTCATGCAGGTGAGCGAGAAAGCCGCGGGTGAATGGGCGCAGCAGAATCACGTCGCGGATTTCCGCGCCGAGGAGCTGTTCGATCCGAAGGTGAACCTGCAGGCCGGCACATGGTATCTAGCGCGCGCGATGGGGCATTGGCGAAACCAGCAGGACCCGGTGCCGTTCGCGCTCGCGGAATACAATGCCGGCGCGAGTCGCGCGCAGCGCTGGGCGGGCGGCGATAATGAGGCGGTCGTGCCGCCGGATAAGTTTCGCGACACAATCGACTTTCCGGGAACGCGCAAATACGTCGAGTCGATCATGGCGCGCCTGGAGTTCTACAAGCAGCGCGGGCGGATGTAACTTTCGTCATCCCGAGCGAAGTCGAGGGACCCCGTGGCATCGCGAACAACATCGCTCGTAACGCTACGGGGTTCCTCCACTGCGCTCCGCTTCGGTCGGAATGACAGCGAAAAAACGACCGGCGTTCGACGCACCCGCTGCGCAAGCTTATCGGTGGTCGATGGAGAAAGAAGCGATCGCCGACACGCTCGAGAAGATTGCGACGCTGCTCGAGCTGAAGGGCGAAAATCCATTTAAGATCCGCGCTTACACGAACGCTGCGCGCTCGCTCGAGACGTGGGGCGGTAATTCTGCGGCGCTCGCCGACGAGGAGACGCTCGCGCGCATCCCTGGCATCGGTAAAGGCATCGCGCTTGTGATCAAGGAGTTGGTCGAAACCGGCTCGTCGAAGTTCTACGAGCAGATTCGCGGCGAGTTTCCGCCGACGATTCTGGAGCTGTTTACGCTCTCGGGCTTGGGCGCAAAGAAGATTAAGGCGCTGCACGAACAACTGCAGGTCAGCTCGATCGCGGAGTTGAAGGCGGCGTGTGAAAACGATCGCGTGGCGGCGTTACCCGGCTTTGGCAAGACGACGCAGGAGAAGCTCTGTCGCGCGATCGGCGACCGGGCGAAACATGCAGGCTCCTTCCAGCTTGGCGCGATCGCAGCGGAAGCGGAGACGTTGCAGAATGATCTGCGCGCGCTCGATGATGCGCTGCACGTTTGCATCGCCGGCAGCTATCGGCGGCGGAAGGAGATCGTGCGTGATCTCGATTTTATCGTGGCGACGAATGCACCTGATGTCATCACGGCAGCGTTCGTGGCGCATCCGCTGGTCGAGTCGGTGATCGTGAAAGGCGCGACGAAAACGAGCGTGCGGTTACGCTCGGGCATTCAATGCGATCTGCGCGTCGTGACGAACGCCGAGTATCCGTTCGCGCTGAATTATTTTACCGGCAGCAAGGAGCATAACGTCACCGTGCGGAACCGCGCGCTGCAACGCGGCTGGACGCTAAACGAATATCGAATTGCGCCCGCGCCGATCGATCCTGAGGCGAAGAAGAAACGGAAGGAGGCGGCAACGATTCCGGAAGTTCGCGATGAAGCGGATCTCTATCGCTCTCTCGAGCTCGACTACATCCCGCCGGAACTGCGCGAGAATTGTGGCGAATTCGATGCAGCGGCTACCGGCAAACTACCGCGACTGATCGAGCTGGAAAATCTTCGCGGTACTTTTCATTGCCATACGACCGCGAGCGACGGGCGAAACTCACTCGAAGAAATGGCGGCGGCGGCAGAAGAACTTGGCCTGCAATACCTTGGGATCGCGGATCACAGTCGCAGCTCGGTCCAGGCTTATGGGCTCGACGAAGCGCGGTTGCGCGCGCAAGTGGCCGACATTCGAAGGCTGAATAAAGGGCGCACAGATTTCCGGATATTCGCCGGCCTTGAATGCGACATCCTGCGCGACGGCTCGCTGGATTTTTCGGACGAAGTGCTGGCCGAACTCGATTACGTGGTCGCGTCAATCCACTCGGCTTTCAACCTGCCGGAAGTCGAGATGACGCGGCGAATCATCAAGGCGATCAGCAATCCGTATGTGACTTTTCTGGCGCATCCGACCGGACGGCTGTTGTTAAAGCGCGAGCCTTACGCCATCGATATTCCGGCGATTATCGAAGCGGCGGCGGAGACCGGGACGTGGATCGAGATCAACGCCGCGCCGAAGCGCCTTGATCTCGATTGGCGCTGGTGGCCGCTCGCGAAGGAGAAGGGCGTGAAGTGCGTGATCAACCCGGATGCGCATCGCGTGGAGCGACTGCAGGAGCTGGTCTTCGGCGTGGGCGTTGCGCGGAAGGGATGGCTAACGAAAGCGGATGTGATGAATTGTCTGCCGCTCGGGAAAATCGAGGCGGAGCTGCAGAGGAAGCGAGCCGACCGATCTACGACGGCCACAATTACGTCATCCTGAGCGAAGTCGAAGGATCTCGCGATCAATCACGTGCGAGGGAGATAGCGCGACATAGCAATACGAACATCACTGCTCGTTGCTTGCGTAACCTCTCGTACGGCTGCGGGGTCCCTCGACTTCGCTCGGGATGACGGGCAGGGCTGGCGCTCCGCTACACCTTCTCGCGTTGCGGCATGTGCATTGTGAGACATTTGCACGCACCGCCAGCTTTCAGGAATTCGCTCATCGGCAGTGGGTGGCAGGTGTAGCCGCGCTCCGTCAGTTTCGCGATCAGCTTCTCCGGGCCTTTCGGCAGCACGATGTCGCGGTCGATCACGACGGCGTTGCAACAAAAGAAGGTCGCCTCGTCTTCCGGCACATCGATGATGTCGGGAAGGCGATCGCGAATCGCGCGTTGACCATATTCGTCGAACGCTTCGGGGAACCAAAACCCGCCGCCATCCGGCAGCGGACAAAAGCAGGTGTCGATATGATAGAAACGCGGATCGACGAGCTCGACCGAGATGACGAGGCAACCAAGCAGATCTGCAACGGCGCGATGCGAGTTGATGTCGGTGCGGAATTTGTAGCCGCAGAACAATGCGTCGCCTCCGAAGAGGGCGTCGCCTTCGCCTTCGAAGTAGAGGTCCGGCGGCAGCCAGACGATTTCGTAACCGTGCTGTTCCATCCAGTCGGCGAAGAACTTCGCTTCCGCCGAACGCTCTTCGTGCCGGAAATTACTGGGAATGAAACGCCGGCCCACTGTCAGCCCGGCATTCGCGGTGAACACCATGTCGGGCAGCTTCGGTTGCGGCGTGATGAGATGAACGTTCGTGTCGAGCGTCTTTAGCTTTTCGTAAAGACCCTTCCATTGCGCCTGCACGAGCGGCGTGTCCGCAGCGCGGGCGCGGCTCATCCATGGATTGATCTCGTACTCGATCGCGTAATGGTCCGGAGGACAAAGCAGCAACTCGTGCATAAAAACGCCGCGGCTACTTCGCGGCCCCCGCGCCGTCCGGTCCTGGCGTGACACGCACCTCGCCGCGCGCTGTCACCTCGGCCCCATGCTCTCGCAGGCGCAGAAGCATATCGCTTAAAGTTTCTGCCGACGGCGCAGACACTTCGATCAGGGCATAGCTTTGGTCCACGCGCTTCTGGCCGATCTTGAACTCGACGATGTTGAACACCGCCCCGCCGCTTACGATCCCGTCCAGGACCTTCGGCAGAATTAGCGAATCGATAATGTGGCCGCGAAGCTCAATTGTTTCGGAAAACATCCGCCGCACCGTAGCCTAACGGCTGTATGCGCGCCACTTCGCCAACGTGCTGGACAAGGCCATCGCATTGTTGTCGTCCGTTTCATTTTCGGAACACCCGTAAGTCATGGACCCGATCGAAAAGCCCGACGCGCATGGTTCGCCTGCCGAGAAAGCGCGCAAATCTCTTGGCGATAAACTGAACCGCCCGACTAAACCGCCGCCGACATTTCCCGGGAAAGAGCCGGCCAAAAACGAACCGCTGGCCCGCCGCGTCACGGACGAGGTCGATGACTTCTGACGATCTCACCGCGATGCAGGTGAAGATCTCGAGCGAACTCGGGAGG
>JALYXP010000240.1 GCA_030947045.1 Verrucomicrobiota bacterium
GCGAATCGGCGCTGGTGCGGTAAAGCGTGATCTTTAACGCGAGCACGTGCGGGTCTTCGGCCGCGTTCTCGATCAGCTCGACGACCGGGTCGAAGCTTTCGTAGGGATGATGCAGCAGGACATCCTGTTTTCGCATTACTTCGAAGATATTGGCGTGCGGCGGCAAGGCTGGGTCGCACGCCGGCTGGAATGCGCGGTCCTTTAACTTCGCGAACGCGTCGTTAGTCACGAGCGACATCAAATGTGTCATCGTGAGCGGACCATCCAGTCGGTAGAGATCGGTCTGGCTGAGGTCAAAAAATTCGAGCAGTAACTCGCGAAAATCCTTTGGACAATCGGTTTCCACTTCGAGACGGACAGCGTCGCCGCGGCTCGATCGCCGCAGCTCCTGCTCGATGCTCCGGAGCAGGTTATCCGCTTCTTCTTCGTCGATGTAGAGGTCGCTATTTCTGGTGACGCGGAACGCATGTACGCCATCGAGAATCAGGCCGGGAAAGAGATCGGCGATGTTATGTTTAATGAGCGCAGCGAGGTAGATGTAATCCCACGGCTCATCCTCCGCCTTGCCGCGCGGCAGCAGGATCAGCCGCGGCAGCACGCGCGGCACCTGCACGATCGCGTGAAGCGGCTCCCCCCCTTTTTCGGCGCGTGCGCGGACCAGCAGATTATGGCTCTTGTTCAACAGCTGCGGGAAGGGATGACTCGCGTCGACCGCCAGCGGCGTGAGCATCGGAAACACTTCCTCCTGGAAATAGCGCCGCGCCCATGCGGCCCGTTTCGCGTTCAGCTGCGCGACGTCCTGGATGCGGATGCCTTGCTTCGCGAGCGCAGGGATTAGGTCGTCGCGCCAGAGAGCGTACTCCGCGTTGACCATTTCGCGGACCACGCGCTGGATGGCGTTGAAGGTATCAGTCGGCGTCAGGCCGTCAGGGCCGACGTCGCTCGTTTCGCTCTCGATCTGTTGCTTGATCCCGGCGACACGGATCTCGAAGAACTCGTCGAGGTTCGAACTGACGATGGTGAGAAATTTCACCCGCTCGATTAGCGGCTGCGTCGGATCCTGCGCTTCCTCGAGGACGCGGCGGTTAAACTCGAGCCAGCTCAGCTCGCGATTGATGAAATTTTCGGGCGCGGAGAGCGGCCGCGGGGCTGGCGGTTCGGCCTGGTCCGGTAACGGCACGACGTTCGGTGGCAACGGATCAGGAGGATGCGCTTTTGACTGCATCACGCTCAGAGAGCGGCGAGATTAGCCGCCGAACATGCGTCCGAAGACGCCGCGTTTTTCCTGCTTCGCGCCGAGCACCGGCGGCCAGCACTCGATGATCTCGAGCGCGATGAAACGGAACAAGCTGAGACGCGCGAAGTTCAGGTCAAGGCGTAGATTTTTCGCGATTTGTGCGATCGAGCGGCTGCCGTTGAACTGCGAGGCGAACTGGGCTTCCGCCACCGTGAGCCGGAGTTTTTGCACGCGCGTGAAGCCGTCGCGCGTGTAAGCAGGGATCGAGGTCTGATCGAAGTTCGCGTGGGCGCCGAGCTCGTGGAATTGAATGAAGCGCAGCGTGCCGAGCGCCCAATGATCGATGTCGTCTTCGCCGGGCAGATCACGCGCGAACTCCGGCACGTTGTCTGATTGCTCAAACATGAAACGGACACGCGACGCGGTCCAGAGCTGCGAGAACAACTTCTGGCCGTAATGCTGCACGAGCTGGACAGAAGGTTCGCGAATAATAAGGCCTTCCTCGGCGAGCGTCACGAAAAGCGGTCGCCCGGTTTCACGCTGCTGCCGGCGCGCGGCGGCGATACGTTCCTGATCGACGCTCACGAGCGTGATCGGCGCTTCGGCGCAGTAGAGTTCCGGATCATGCGTCGTCGCCAGGACGATCGCGCCGTCGCGTGAGATCACTTCGACGGCCTCGTTCTTCCAGAAGCAACGAAGCGTGCCGGTGAGCTTCTGGCTGGCGATGGTGTGAAGCGCCCAGTTGAGCGAAAAGAAGCTGGTGTCGCCGCAGAAGTAGGCGCCGCCAGTCGGCATTGGAATTTCTTCGCCCACGTCGGTGGCGCGCTCCCTGTGCTCTTCGCTGGGAGCCATCGCGGGCTCCGTGAATTGCGGCGCGGGTTCAAAGTACGCGGGCACTGGCGCTGGGCTGGTTTGACCTCCGATCGGCGACGGTGCTGCGGTCCACCACGCGTCATTTGCGCCACCCGCCGCTGCTTCGATCGCGGCGGCTTCGCTGGCGCCAGACTC
>JALYXP010000246.1 GCA_030947045.1 Verrucomicrobiota bacterium
GCGTAGCTCACCGCGAGCAGAACGCCGATGAAAAGCGCGAGGCCGCCCAGCCACGCGAACAACTTCACGCCGATCGCATTCTCGAGATTAAGCCGCGACGCCGGGGCGGCGGTGGGCCGCGGTGCCATCGGCAAGACGGCTGGCTCCGGCGGCCGGGGCGGGATTGGCGGAACAGGCAACGGCGTGACGGATGCGATCGGTGCCGCAAGTGCGGCGTCGACCGGCGTCGTCGTTCCTTCCAGCTTTGCCACTCTGCGCGTTAGCAGGTCGAGCTGTTCGCGCAGGCGGCGGCCATTTCGCAGATGCCAGATGTGCAACGTGAGCGGCAGGACGAGAACACCGCAGCCGGCGACGACTACGAATAACATCAAAACATCGCTCATCTGTCAGAGACCCGTCGGCGCATCGATGAATTCCCACGGCAGCTCGAAGCGTTGCGCGAGGTGAGCGGCGAGCGCTTTTACGCCGAACGTCTCGGTCGCGTAATGACCGCCGAGCAACAGATTGATTCCGAGTTCCTCCGCGACGATCGCAGAAGAGTGCGGCGCTTCGCCAGTGATGAACGTGTCGATGCCCGCTTTCGCGACGCCGTAGATCTCACCGCCGGCGCCGCCACTGACAATACCGATGCGCCGTGTTTCGGCCGGCCCGTGAGCGAACATCTGCACGTGCGAGCCTAACGAGTGCACGAGCTTCGTGCGCAGTTCGTCGCGCGGCATCACAGCTTCCCCTACCAGACCGATGACTTCACCTTTCGCTTCGAAAAACGGCGCCGTTTCGTGGATTCCAAGCCTATCCGCGATCTGCGCATTATTGCCGACGACGCTGTGCGCATCGAGCGGCAGATGCGCGCTGTAGAGTGCGATGTCGCGCTCGAAGAGCAGCCGCAGCTGACGGCGAAAGTTCCCGGTGACCGGCTGCAATCCGGGCCAGAACAACCCGTGATGCACGACCAACAAATTAACGCCTCGTTCGACTGCCGCACTGAAGGAGCGCGTCGAAGCATCCACGGCCGCCCCGATCTTCGTGACGCGGCCGGAGTTCTCCACCTGCAATCCATTCAGCGCGTTCGCCCAGTCGCCGCACTCCGCAACGCGCAGGTATTCATCCGTGTAGCGAACGATCTCCGGTAGCGTAGGCACGCCAAGAGTAAGACAGCCGCGCGTTTCCCTCTGCAAGCCTAAGTGACGCAGCTGCGCGGATTCGGGATGGTTGATGGGCCGCGCAACTACGAATGGGTCGGCGAATAATCTCCGCGGCGCGGGCGTAGCGGACGAGCCGCTTCGCCTGCGTGACGGCGAGTTTGCTTGACGAGATGTGCGCCTCTGGGAACGTTGGCGGCGCAGGCCAGCAACGAGTTTAACCGAGGAAAATCAACGTGGAATACACCGACGCGCCTTCAACTGTCACGGAAACCGCGCCCGTGGATCCTGCGTCGATCGGCAAGCTCGAAACCGCGGAAGGCAAAGCGAGTGACGCGATGGCGGTGCTCCTCAGCGTGGTGCCGGGGCTGGGACATATCTACAAGGGCCATCGGCTCATCGGCATGTTACTCGTGTTTGTAGGAACGCCCATGGCGGTCTTGCTCGCGCTGCTCATTGCGACCGGCACGGCGGGTTTCGGGATCCTCTTGCTGCCGGTGTATTGGTTCGCCGTCATGTTTCACGTCTATGGCATCGACGATCGCGTCGGGCCAGGCGCGAACGACGAAGGCGAGCAATACTAAGCGCTATCGTCCGGCGGTAACTGCTGTTCCATCCTCGGCAGGATGGTGTCGGCGGCTTTGGTAACGGGGAACGCCGTAATCATCGTCATCCCGAGCGAAGTCGAGGGACCTCGCATACGGTCGTGATTGTGGCAGAGGTGCGACGTAATCGAGATGTCACGCGTTCGCGCTGCGGCTCGGAGAACGCCCTGATTACAAACAACCAGCGCCTGCCTGCAATGCTCTAGCTGTTGATGCGAGATCCCTCGACTATGCTCGGGATGACAGCGTTCGACGCAGGAGGTAACGCGAGCACGCGCCCGTGCGCCGCTACGCCACCGCTTCCGTCGCAACGACCGCTTCGTGGATCTCGTCCAGAATCTCGCGCAATCCGTAGCGGAATTTCCACGCCGGATAATGCTCCTGGAAGCGCCGCACGTCACTGATCCACCAGATGTGATCACCGATGCGGTTATCTTCCACGTATTCCCACGTCAGCTTCCGACCGCTGATCTCCTCACAAAGCTGAATTGCCTCACGCATCGAGCAGTTGCTATGTCGGCTGCCGCCAATGTTGTAGACCTCACCCGAGCGTGGGGCATCGATGAATGCCGCAAACGCCTCCACCAGGTCGAAGCTGTGAATGTTGTCGCGCACCTGTTTGCCGTTGTAACCGAAGACGCGATACGGACGGCCGGTCACGGTGCACTTCATCAGGTAAGAGAGAAATCCGTGCAGCTCGGTTCCCGCATGCGCCGGTCCTGTTAGACAACCGCCGCGGAAACACGCGGTAGGCATTCCGAAATAACGCCCGTACTCCTGCACCAGCACATCCGCCGCCACCTTCGACGCGCCGAAGAGCGAGTGCTTCGTGTGGTCGATGCTCATCGTTTCGGAGATGCCCTCCTGGTATTCGTGACCGGCCTCGATTTCCCACCGCATCTCGAGTTCCTGCAGCGGCAGACGATTCGGCGTGTCGCCGTAGACCTTGTTCGTGGACGTGAAAACAAATGGCGCTTCCGGACATACCTGGCGCGTCGCTTCCAGGAGATTCAACGTCCCGTTCGCATTCACCGTGAAGTCCATTTGTGGATCGCGCGCGGCCCAATCATGCGAAGGTTGCGCCGCAGTGTGCACGACCGCTGCGATCTTGCCCCCGTGTTGCTTAAAGACGTCAGTTACAGCGTCGGCATCGCGGATATCGATGTCGTGATGCTCGTAATCGCCAATCGTCTCGAGCAATTGATCGCGCGTGCTCCGCGTCGACGCCTCCGCGCCAAAGAACCGGCTGCGCATATCGTTATCGATGCCGACGACGTGCCGTCCTTCCTTCGCAAAATGCTTCACGGTCTCAGAGCCGATCAGACCAGCCGAGCCGGTCACGATGATGGTGTTTAGTTTCATGGTAAATTAGTGCGCCAGCTCACTGTTGCAGGGGCCCCCTCTCAAAACGTAGCGGTGCTTGTGCCAAGCAGCGATCTTTGCGCAGGCGTTCGGCAGAAAGCTTGTCTGCTCACGTGCCAATGATCCACGTCACCGGGTTTGTCCCGTGCGTGACACGCGCGGCGGGGAACTCCAGTGCACCGCCGAGCACGAGGTCGATGAGCTCCGGGTGCTTGGTCCCGTCGACGAGGAAGCACACACGCCGAGCTTCTTCGATCAGCCGGAACGTGAAGGTAATCCGCCAGCTATCGAACTTCGGCACGAAGTTCGCGACCACCTGCCGCGTGCGCTCCTCCAGCGCGGCGGTGCCGGGAAACAACGACGCGGTGTGACCATCGTCCCCCATTCCGAGCAGGATCAGGTCGTGCCGGTAAAACGCCTCGCCCTTCTGTGCCGCTAACACGCGGAGTTCATCCTCATACTCCTGTGCGGCTAGCTGCGGATCGATCTCGCCGCGCATCCGCGCAATCGACTGGTCCGGCACTGCCGCAGGGACAAAGAGCGACTCGCGCGCCATCCGGTAGTTGCTTTCCATGCCATCCGGCGGAACGCATCGCTCATCGCCGAAGGTGATGAAGACACGCTCCCACGGGAGCTCGTGTCGGCTGCTCGCGAGCTCCTGATACACCGGCCGCGGCGTATTTCCGCCCGAGAGAGCTATCCGGAACTCACCACGCTCGCCGAGCGCGGCCCGCGCCTGCTCCGCGATGAACGCAGCCGCCTCAACGGCGAAGTTCTTCGCGTGGAGAACGTGTAAGGACATTTGTTTAGACAGAATTTACAAAATTAGCAGAATTCAAAACTCTGATTGGCGATCAGCCGCGAGGGCAACCTGGTGTGGGTCGCCTTCCGCTTTCTGTGCCTAAATTGTCTAAATTCCGTTAATCCTGTCGAAAAATCTTCAAATTGCGCAATGCGCCATCCCGCGCTTCTCGAGATAGCGCTGATGATATTCCTCCGCGCGGTGAAACGCCGGCGCCGGCTCGATCTGCGTCACGATCGGCCGCCGGAAACGTCCGCTTTGATCCATGGACGTCTTTGATTGCTCTGCCG
>JALYXP010000283.1 GCA_030947045.1 Verrucomicrobiota bacterium
TTTCATTTCGACGAATGGGTGGCCGAACGTGGGCACCAGTCACTGTATGAAGAATCGAAGAAGGAATATCGGAATTGGGTCAACCGCACCGAGCCGGTCAAAGAAGAATGGGCTCAGCGAAGAGCTGCGCGGAAGACGACCACGCTATTAGCCGAACGAGCAGCAATGTATGCGTTGCGACTCGTTCTGCCGCCGACTGTTTACACTCTCTTCTTCGGAGCACGATGACGGCGGCTCAAGTCGTCCATGATTTACTCGAAGGGGACCGCAATCCGAACGCCACTGGACTTTTGCTTCCAACCACAATCCGGAGCGGGCTCGCGCTATGAATTCGAAGAAGCCTAAAAGCAGGAGCCACGATTTCACACCAACAATGCCACGCCTAATACAATGCTCGTTGACTGTGCCCGTCAGATGCTCCAGAATGTGCCCGTGGAACGCTCGGCATGCACAATATGCTCTGATTGCACAGGGGAGAGAGCAAAGCCTCGAGGGAGCGCCCAAATTCTCATAACCTGAAGGTCGTGGGTTCAAATCCCGCCCCCGCAACCACTTGATTTCTTCATCGCTGCGCGGTGAACGGCGGTTGCCTCAGATGTGCGTTTCGGTTCTTTTCTGATCGTGCCTGCGACCGCCGCGCGCGATCTTTCGACCAAAAGAATTCTTGTTGGCACGGCGAGCTGGTCTGATCCCGGATTTGTGGAGCGCTGGTACCCGAAGGGCATGCCCGCGGCGGATCGGCTGCCTTGGTATGCGCAGCAGTTCGAGATGGTGGAGGTGAACTCGACGTTCTACTCCGTCCCCGACATTCGCATGGTCGATCGCTGGTGCCGGAGCACGCCAGACGACTTCGTGTTCGACGTAAAGCTCCATCAATTGCTGTCGCGCCATTCCACGGCGGCGAAACTCCTGCCGCCCGCGTTGCGACGAGGCGCAGAGGTGGACGCGAAAGGCAAGGTCGCGCTAACGCCGGAGATCGAGCAGGGGATGGTGCGCGAAATCACGCGCTCGATCGAGCTGTTGCGAGCCGCGGGCAAGCTGGGCGTGCTGTTGCTACAGCTGTCGCCCGCTTTTTCGCCACGGAAACATGAGCTGGCTGAATTAACGCCGCTCCTCCAGCAACTCGGGACCTATCGCGTCGCGGTGGAGTTTCGGAATCGTAATTGGGCGGAAGGCGATCGGTTGACGGAGATGCTCGAATTCCTCCGCACGAATAACGCAGCGCTCGTCTCAGTCGACACGCCGGCCGAACAGCATTTCACGATCATGCCGCCGGATCTCGACGAGATCACGAATCCTGAGGTCGCGTATCTGCGTCTGCACGGGCGCGACGCGCATGCTTATACCACTGGAAAAACGGTCGCAACGCGTTTCGATTACGATTACACGGACGCGGAGATCGATCAGGTGGTGCAGCGTGCGCACAAGCTCGCGAAGAAAGCGCCCGAGGTACACATCGTCTTCAACAACAACACTCACGATTACGCGCCGCATGCGGCCTTGCGAATGCGTAAAGCGCTCGGCCAAATCGCGAAAGCTCCCGCGCGCCAGACGGAGCTTTTCTGATTCGCGGGAAGCGCATTAGGGTCTCTGCGCGATGACGCCGGAAACAAAGACGCAGAAGCACAGCGGGCGTTTCGTGACCTGGATCCGAGAGCACTTGCGTGCCCTGCGCACACGGGTGCTCAACCTCGACGACACGCCTCATTCAGTCGCGCTCGGATTATCGATCGGACTCTTCTTCGGCTTCACGCCTTTGTTCGGGCTCAAGACGCTGCTCGCGATTCTGATCGCGTGGGTTTTCCGGAGCAACAAAGTCGCCGCGGCGATTGGCGTGACGTTACACGATCTCGTTCTCCCCGCGATGCCTGCGATTCTCCTTTGGGAATACAAGATGGGAATGTGGGTGCTCCACGGCAGCGTGCCGCACCATCCGTTGCAACTGCGCGCCTTACGGCTCCGGGAATACATGGAGTGGACGACGTTCTTCACCCTTGGTCAGCCGATGTTGATCGGCGCGGTGCTGTTCGCGCTGCCGATCGCGGTCCCGTTCTATTTCGTGGTCCGCGCCGCGCTGGCCCGCGCTCGCGCGAAGCTGATCGCTTTGCCGGCCGACGAAGCGCCCCTCGTATAATTTCTCGCGAGCGCGGCACGGGAGTTGCATCACAAAGCGGCAACGATTCGTCTGGCGCGCCGTAGTGGCGGGCCGGTGCGGAGTTTGATTACCGAATATGAAACCGTTCCTCGCTCTCATTCCAGCTTTGTTCCTTTGCTCGTGTGCCGACATGTTCGTCACGAACGCCACGGTCGGTGGAGGCGGGACGACCACCGCGGCCGCAATCGACACGAAAGACTTCGGCGCGATGAACGGCGTCCGCTACACGACGAATTGCGGCGTCGGTGCGCATGACCCGAAAGCAATTTACATCCGTCCGTTCTGCATCGATGCGGCGACCTTCACGGGTAATCAAACCGCGTCGGACGGCGAGATGCCGATCCGGAAAGCGCTCGTGCCGGTCTCATTCGCAAGCAGCCTGAAGGAACAGCTCGAGAAGCTCGCCCCGGCGCGCATTCTTCGCGACGACGAAACGCCGCGCACCGGGTGGCTCGTCGAAGGTGAATTCCGGGTCGTCGATGGCGGCAGCCCCGTTGGTCGTTTCTTTCTCGGTCACTTCGGTGTCGGCCGCTCCTTCCTCGCGATGCATGTCCGCGTCACGGACGTAGATGCCGGTGTCGTCGCTTATGAATTTGATGTCGCGGGTGGAAGCCGTCTCCAAGGGAAGCTCGGCACAATCCGCGCCAGCGGCCTCGGTCGTGCGACCCCGTTCGATCTCGAGAACGCAGCGGAACGCATCTACCTCGCGCTCGAGCCGAACGCCTTTCGTTACGGCACCCGCGCGAACGTCGCGCTGCACTAACACCGGCGAGAATCAGCCTCCGCGCGGGCGCGAATGCCTTCGTCGCGGTTGCCATTCGGGAGCCGTCGCTTAAGGTGCGCGACTCGTGTTGCACCGCTTTTCTCTCGCAGTTTGCGCGCTCTTTTCGCTGCTCGTTTCCGTCACCGGGACGTTCGCAGCGCAGGCGTATATCATCATTGATTCGAAGTCCGGCTACATCTTCCAGGAGCATAACTCCCGGCAGAAACGCCAGGTCGCGAGCCTCACGAAAATTGCGACCGCGATGGTGGCACTCGATTGGGCCGAGAAGCAATCCGGCGATCTGAATCAAGTCGCGACCATCCCAGCTGAAGCGCTTGCGGCCGGCGGTGAGAATAACGTCGGCTTCCAGGCGGGTGACACCGCAACCCTGCGCGATCTCCTTTACGCGGCGCTTGTCCAATCGGACAACATCGCTGCCTACACGCTCGCGGCGCACATCGGCGAGAAGCTTCAGGGTGTTGTGCCGGCTGCCGCGAATGGATCGCCGGTCGCGACGTTCGTGGGGCAGATGAATGCGCTCGCGGCAAATCTGAAGATGGATCGGACGCGGTTCGTGAACCCCAGTGGAATCGATGACGTCAAACCGCTTCCATATTCTACCGCGCTCGATATGGCGCGCCTGACGCGCTACGCGATGGACAAGGCGTCGTTCCGTTTCTACGTCTCGCAAAAGGAGCGCCAGATTGCTTTCAACCGTGCCGGCAAACCGATGGGGTACATGCTGCGCAATACGAACGAACTGCTTGGTAAGAGCGGAATCGAAGGCGTGAAGACCGGTCGCACCACGCGAGCCGGGGATTGCCTGATCCTTTCGGCGCAGCGGCAAGCGGAAATCATCAAACAGAGCGAGACGAGCACGACTGTGTTCCCGCGCCATTTGATTTTGGTTTTGCTCGGCAGCCCGAATCGTTTCGTCGAGGGTGAGCAGCTCCTGAATGTCGGCTGGCAATTGCACGATCAGTGGGTCGCAGCGGGCCGGCCGGTCAACCCGAAGAAGACGCTCTGACGCGCCTCCGCGCCTAACGAATGAAGCCGCGCATCGGGGTGCTGACCAGCGGCGGCGATTGCCCCGGACTGAATGCAGTTCTGCGTGGCGTCGCGCTTTCCGCCGAGAAGCTGAACTACGAAGTGCTTGGTTTCCTCGACGGCTTCGAGGGATTGCTGCCGCCCGGCCGGTCCATGCTCCTTGATCGCCGCAGCACCAGCGGGATTATGCCTCGCGGCGGCACTATTCTCGGCACGACGAACCGCGGCCATTTCGTCGCGAAAGTCGGTGCTGGCGATCGCGCAGTTGTCGCGCCGGAGGTGATTGCCGCTGCAAAACGCGTGCTTGCCTCGGAGCGCGTCGAAGCGCTCATCATCATCGGCGGCGACGGCTCGATGACGACGGCTCTGCAGCTGCAGGAAGCGGGCATCGACTGCATAGGCGTTCCGAAAACGATCGACAACGATCTCGAAGCGACTGCGATGACCTTCGGTTTTGATTCGGCTGTGGCGAGCGTCGTCGACGCGCTTGATCGGCTGCATACCACCGCGACGAGTCACAAGCGCGTCATGGTCCTCGAAGTGATGGGGCGGCATGCCGGCTGGATCGCACTGCATGGCGGGCTCGCCGGTGGCGCGCATGTGATCCTGATCCCGGAAATTCCATTCGATTACGCGAAGATCTGCGACGCGCTCCACATGCGCGATGTGCGCGGCAGCATTTACTCGTTAGTCGTCGTCGCCGAAGGCGCGCGACCAGCGGATGGCCAGACCGTTATGCACGAGCAGGCAGAGGGCGAATGCCGGATGGGCGGAGTCGGCGGCATTGTGGCCGATGAAATTGCGGCCCAAACCGGCCGCGAAACGCGCTGCACCGTTCTCGGCCATCTCCAGCGTGGCGGCGCGCCGACGACGCTCGACCGCATCCTCGGGACGCGATTCGGAGTCAAAGCGGTGAACCTGATCGCGGAGGGTCAGTTCGGATCAATGGTGAGCTACCAGAACTATCAGGTGCGCCATGTGCCGATCGCGGACGCGGTAAACCGCCTGCGGCTGGTCCCGCCGGATGGGGAGCTGGTCCAGACGGCGCGCGACGTCGAGATATCGTTCGGTGATTAGGCACCGCAAAAACCAGCTGGCGCAGGCAAAAGTCAGCAACTAACTTCGCGACTCGCGGCACCTCGCTGCGGCACTCCTATGATCAATGTCCTCCGCAAAAACCAGAAGGGTCTCTGGATTGTCATCGCGCTGCTTTGCATCCCGTTCGTGTTCTACTTTAGCAACTCGAAGGTCGGTCCTTCCGGCAAGAACGATATCGGTCGCATCTACGGCAAGCCCGTTTCGACCGTCGAACTGCAGCGGAGTGCGCGGCTCTTCAACCTCGCGCGAGAGCTCGGTATGTTCTCGTTCTTGCAAGACATGGTCGCCACTGCGCAGACCGAGAATGATGCCTATGCCGAGTTCACCTGGAATCGGCTGGTTCTCGCGCACGAAGCGGAGCGCCTCGGCATCGAACCTGTGCCGCATGAAATTGCGACGGTCATCCGCGGTCTCCGGCCGTTTCGGAGCGACAGTGGTTTCGATCCGACGAAGTATGACGAATTCGTCAAGGCTGCTTTGCCGGCGATGGGCTTCGGAGACGCGCAACTCGAAGAACTGGCGTCTGACTCGCTGAAGCTCGACAAACTGAAGGAGCTCGTCGGCACCGGTGTACAGATGCCTGCCGCGGAGACCGAGGAAAACTACGAGCGTGTCTACGGAAAACTGAACGTCGTCGTGGCGCGGTTGCGCAGTGACGATCTCGCGAAGGATGTCCAGATCTCGGACGACGACGTCGCGAAATATTACGAAACACACAAAGCGGAGCTGAAAACGGAAGAGAAACGGAAAGTCAGTTTTGTGACGTTCGCGATGACCGAAGAACAGAAGGCTCTGACCGGCAAAGATCGGATGGAGCCGCTGCAGAAACTGGCTGATCGCGCGAACGATTTCACGCAGGCGTTGCTCGACAAGGGCACTGATTTTCACCAGGCGGCGATTAAGTTCCAGCTGCCGATCCAGGTGACCGGCGAATTCTCAAAGAGCGCGCCTGATCCGGCGCTGAGCGCGAACCCGCAGCTCGCGAACTATGCGTTTCAGTTAACGAACGAGCAGCCGAATAGCGACCCGATTCAGGGCACCGATAGCTTTACGATTCTGCATCTCGAAGGCATTACGCCGGCTGCTCCATTGGCGCTCGAGCAAGCGAAGCCGAAGATCGTGGAGAGCCTGAAAAAGCAGCGCACCAGTGAGCTGGTCGCGACGAAAGCAGCGGAGATGACAGCGAAAGTCCGAGCGGCCGCTGCGGCAGGAGCTCCGCCTGAACTGGCGATGCAGCAGGCGGGGCTGCAAGCAGAGAAGATTCCTCCATTCGCGCTGGCAGATCCGCCGGCCACCCCAACCGAGCCGGGTAAAGATCCGAAACCTGAAGCGGCTGACCTGAACACGATCAAGACTGCTGTCGCGGAGCTGAACCCCGGCGAGGTAAGCGACTTCATGCCGACTCAAAACGGCGGGATCATTGCGGCGTTGCAAAGTCGCGAGAAGCCGGCCGACGCCGGCGGAGTGGAGCAGACGCGCGCTGCGTTCAACGGCAGGATCCTGCGCAACAAAGTCGAGGTCGCGTTTCGTGAGTGGCTGCAGGAGCGGCGTCACGAAGCTGGTGTGCCTGCGAGTTCGCAGACCCTTCCGGCGGAACTCAACGGCTAGCACGATCACAGCGGCACGACTCGATGGAACCGTTGGAGGAGCTGTTCGACGATGCGAACGGTGACCTCGCAATCGGCGAGCTGGAGACAGCGGTGGAGAAGTATCGTCGTTGCGTCGAGCTCGACCCGGCCTTCTTCGATGGGTGGCACGCGCTGGGGATGGCGTTAATGAAAATCGGCCGCTTCCCCGAAGCGATCGAAGCCGGGAAATGCGCGACGGAGCTGCGGCCTAATGACCAGATCGGTTGGACGAGCCTCTCGCTTTTTTACAATCGCAACGGCGACATCAAGGAAGCTGAAGCCGCTGGCACAAAGGCGAAGATTCTCTCCTGGGGCGGTAAGATCGCGAAGGAATAGCGCGGTGTGTCACCCATGATGCAGCTGAAATTCTGGCGCTTCGATTTGAAGCTGGTGCACAATTGGATGGTCGCCAGCAGTCAAGCCAGCGGCGGCAAGACGGTCTATCCCGCGACTTACGTCGAGCTGCGCGATCGCGATGGTGTGATCGGTCTCGGGGAGGCGGCGCCTTCGCGTCGCTACGACGAAACCGCTGAGACGTCGCTCGCGTTTTATCAGCTCGTCGATGCGGCGCGGCTCAGCTTTGACGATATCGAAGGCAGCATGCGTTACGTCGAGGCGCTCGCCCCCGGCAACTACTCGCCGAAAGGCGCCCTCAACGTCGCCCTGCTGGATGGCGCCGCGCGGAAAGCGCAGAAAGCTTTGCACGACTTCCTCGGGCTCGGCTTTGAAGAAGGTAAACATGTAAGCTCAGTCACGATCGGGATCGATGCGCCTGATATGATCAGGCTGAAGACTCGCGAGGCAGACGAATTTCCGGTTCTAAAGCTAAAGGTGGGAGCGCCGAATGACGCCGAGAATCTCGCGGCGTTACGCGATATTGCGCCGGAGAAAACACTCCGCGTCGATGCAAACGAAGCGTGGCTTACGAAAGAGGAAGCGCTTCGCCGCATCGAGGAGCTGGCGCGTGATCCGCACATCGAATTTGTCGAGCAGCCGATGCCGGGCGACACGCCGACCGCAGATTTCGTGTGGCTAAAGGAGCGATCGCCACTGCCGATCGTCGGCGATGAATCTTACATGAACGCGGCCGCGGTAGAGCGCTGCGCCGAATGTTTCCACGGGGTGAACATCAAGCTGGCGAAGACAGGTGGGATTTCGCGCGGTGTCGAAGCGCTGCAGGCAGCGCGAAGTCTTGGCCTCAAGACGATGATCGGCAGTATGGTGGAATCGAGCCTCCTCACTTCGGCTGGCGTGCATCTCGCCGCGCTTGCCGACTGGCTGGACCTGGACGGGATGTTGTTGATCGCGAATGACCCGTTCCTCGGCGTGGTGTCGCGCCGTGGTATCATGTCATTCGCAGAAGCCGCGGAGCCCTTCGGCCTCCGCACGAGCGCTCGATAGCGTGTATCGATGGGGCGGGCTCGCGTTCGCTTCTGTCTCCTAAGGGTTTCGAATTCCAAGCGCCGCCCGGCGCTGCATAAACCACGCGATCCAGATACAGCTCTCGTAAAGAAGACACATCGGCAGACCCATCGCGAGCAGAGTTAAAATGTCAGGCGTGGGCGAAATGATCATCGCGAGGATAAAAATAAGAACGATCGCGTAGGGACGCGTGCGGGTCATAAGCGCGTGCGTCACCAATCCGAAACGGACCAGGGCAAGGACGACAACCGGCAGCTCAAACGCGAGGCCAAACCCAATCACGAAGCGAACCACAAACGAGTAGTATTCCTGGACAGTCCAGGCTGGCATCCAACCGAGGGACTCCGTGTCGTGAAAGAAAAACAAAATTGTCTTAGGGAGCAGCCAGAGATAACAACAAAGAACCCCGGTGAGAAAGAGACCGAAGCTTCCAAGAATCGCGGGAAGGACGAAACGCTTCTCCAGAGCGGTAAGAGCGGGCAGGACAAACTCCGCGGCGAAATAGAGAAGCAGTGGAAAGCTAAGGACTATCCCGGCATAAAACGCCAAATTGAAAGAGACAGTGATCGAATCGGTGATGCCGAGGGCACGCAGCTCTCCGATCTTGGGGCCGACGGCATTTAGCGGCCGTTGCATGATCTGAACGAGCGGAGCTCTTAGAGCAAAGCAGACGATCATCGCCAAAATCAGAGTGATCGCCATCTTCACCACCGTCCAGCGCAGGTCTTCGAGGTGCGAAAGAAACGGTTTGGCAGACCCACCCAGCGCCGGTTCCCGAAACTTGAACAGGTTCCGTAACGCCATTATGAAACTAACTTGAAGAAGTTATGCCCGCGTAAGTTGCAAAGGCCAGATCCCGAGGCCAAGCAAGCGAGTAAGAAAGATGCCGAGCCCTTATCCCTAAGAGAAGGGCTAATTCGCTGACCGTGAGGACTTAGCTAAGTTTTGCCGATCCCGCTGGGATCGCGGCTGGGGGATCGGACTTTAATGTAGCTGCAGGGCCTTGGTTCACAGCATCAACCCGTGCTACTGAGGCGGGGGCAGTAAGTTCGTGCCCAAACTCATCCTTTGCCTTTTGAAATTCTCTCATCGCTTGGCCCATACCTTTAGCCAAGTCGGGTAATTTCTTTGCTCCGAATAAGACCAGAATGATCAACAAAATTACGATCATATCGGGACCGCCTAAATTCATTAAACTACCGAGTGTTATCATATTCTTAGAAGGGTGGAAAAGTCGGATGGAACGACTTCTCCGATTGGTTTCGTGTTTTGGCAGCTATCGGGCTCTTACTTATTTAGCGCTGAGGTTGTAGAACTCCACGAGCGCAACGCCCTCGCCGGCCATGCCCGTAACCAATGCCGTGTAGTTGCCCGGCGGCACGTTAAGGATGATCGCCGAGTCGCGGCTGTCTCCAGGAGTCAGCCCGTTTTGGGCAAGCTCGTCTGTTTGTCCGCCCGTGCCGAAGTTATCGTTCGAGCCAATGGACATCCCGTTTGAGTCGCGGATATCAATAAATGGATCCTGCAGAGGAGTCGGAACGCCCGCTGCGGCGAGATCTGGCCCGATTGCCCGGGACACGACTCGCTGTGCAGCGGAACCGCTTACGATCATGCCGCCGATCAGAATGTTATCACCAGTCTTCACCTGCCCGCGGGTGGAGATATTCGCGAGCCGACTGTTGCTGCCGAAATCGACATCATAAATCTCGACGAGTCCCAGGCCCGATGTGCTGCCAGCGCCACTGAGGACGACGGTATAAGCCCCTTCATTAAGTGTACGAAGGAGGGCGGATTCCTTATCGTTCGAGGGAGCTAAGCCCATCGCCTGAATCTGACCCGCCTCGGGCGCATCGCGCCAATTGTCATTCCGGGCGATCGAAACTCCCGCGCCGTTGTATAGCTCGATCACGGGGTCAGCTAACGGATTCGGCACGCTCGTCAGGCTTGGTCCGATACCTCGCAAGACGACTGACTTAGCGGGCGTTCCACGCACGATGAAGCCGCCGATCCCGACGTTTTGAGCAGTGCCGACTAAGACTCGCGATGAGACGTTACCAAGGGTGCCAGCACCGGGCGCAAACGCCAATCCAGAAACACTACTGATGAGGGGACCGAAGTTCAGAATGTCCCCAGGAGGCATTCTAGCTGCGCCCGTCGTTGGGTTGATGATAAACAGGCGGTCATCAAGGGCGGCGTAGATTTCTTCCGTTCCACCCATGTCCGGGTTAGCCGGACCGATCGTCATTCCAGCAACGGGACTATTCATCGAGACAGTCGCTCCAGAGCTATCCTTGATGGTGGCTAATGCACTAAGCTTGCCGTTAGTCGTATCGACGGTAAAAATCGTCGAAGTGCCCTGTCCGATTGCGTAGAGCACGCCTTGGGAGTTGAACGCCATTGCGTCGATCGGTAATTCCGTGCTGCCGAGGCGCACAGAAGAGCCAGTTTTGGCGTCGGGATCGATCGTAAACATATAAAAGTCATTAACCGGAGTGCCACTGGCGTTCAGCGGCGAAGCGAGGAAGCCCACTCCGTCGGAACGGAAGGTAAGTTCGCCTTCCCCCGCCAGGTTACGGACACCGATGTCAATCGAACTAATCAACTGACCACTCTTCTTATTCACTTCGCGAATCCGATTGTTAATTTGATCGAAGACGAAGAGCCGGTTATTGCGCACGCCGAGCCCGGTGGCGAGGACGATATCCCCAAGGGACCCGACCACGGTGGCCTTGCCTGTCGCAGGATTAATAGAGAGCAGTTGATTATTAAACAGATTGACGCCAAACAGCGTCAACCCGGTGAGGTGCGCGGCAACAATCGTGCCGGTTGCAGCGAGGAACAGCGCCATCCCGGCCGCCGCGATTCGAAGAAGATTTCGTTTCATAGATTAGAAGCCATGTCTTTGAATTGCCGTTCAGTTACTTGATCTCGCCATTGAGACCGTTCGGGTAGAATAAGCCTTTCGAAGCATCCTTCGCTCCGTAAACGATGTTCAGACCCTGGCGAGTGGTGCGCCGGAATGCACGTCCGTTACTGTCCGTCGGAACGATGTTCGCCTTGCCGTTGGCATCCACGACCCCTTGGTCGTCATCTGCACCTGAAAGCGACTTGCGCACATCAGAGATCTTCTGAGCAAGACCCTGTGGTCCAGATCCAGCAGCAAAGATATTTACCCGAACGTTACCAGCGTGGTAAGCCTCCACCGCAAGAATGCCGGCTGCGCTCTCAAGAAAATCCTTGTTGGTGAGGAAGCGAGCTGCTCCGCCGAAGAGTGTCACGCCTACGTCCTCGAAAATAAAGGCGCCAAGAAGAAAGTTTATGTCGTTGGCGAAGGGGTCAAACGACTGACCGATTCCAGCAACTTGTGCGAGAGTATTGAAGCTATTCAACAAATCGATCGAAGGCTCCGCAACAGGCTGAACTCCGGCAGCGGTCAGGGCAGCACGGAAAAATTTCACGTGGGTTTTCTCGTCGTTTGCGATCTCTTCCGCATACTGTTGGATTTTGGAGTCCGTGAATGGCACTTTGGAGTTGGCTTTCACTGTCACCGTTCCCTGGGTGCCATTGCCTGTAAGATCAACGCCCTGGGCGGCGAGACCTGCGCCTGTGGTGGCGTAACTGTAAAATTCACCCTCCAAATACTCCAAATTTAAGGCGAAATTTAACACCGCGGCGTCGAGGCCAGCGCCAGATTGCTGTCCGAAAGCGCTTTTCGAAAGCGCGCCTAGAGTTGTGAGACCGATAGCCCCGAGACCGAGGTTGCGGAGAGCCTGACGGCGCGAAAGGCCATCGGTATTTAGTAGTTTGTTTGAGATGTCATTCATACGATTTCATTTCCTCTGCTTGGGTTAATTTTGAATGACGTGCGGCGGCAAATCATCCGTATTGCCGATAACCGGCTAGGCATGGTCCGCCGGAAGCCGGGGGGCGGATGCTTTTTCGAGGCGGTAATTTTAGGATGCTCGGAAATGTAAGGATTTAACGTATGCGAGGGGACGGGAATACACTCGTCCTAAGCTGGATGAGTATTTAGCGCGGCATTGCACGAAGCGCTGGTGTCGGAGAAAATCCCCCTTCCTTCAGTTGACTCGATAAGAGCGCAACTAAAGTGCAGCGCTCCGCAGACACCTATGGCTGCCGTCGAGGCTGCAACAGAGAGAATTGCAGGCGACCTTCCCGCCAGCCCTCAGCATGTCACGTGCGAGTAAGAGCACTAATGCTGGGTTTAGAGCAAAAGCAAAACCGCCGCTCGTATCTGATGAGCACGAGCGGCGGCCGCTTAATTGAAGTGTTCTACTTTACTGTCGCGACGCTTTTGTAAGCGCCGAGACTCTGGTCGCGGGCGACGACGTAAGGGCAGTGACACGCCGCCGTTACAAAGAAGCTCTACCAGATATTCACGCGTTCTTCCGGCGGCCGAATCATCGGCGAACCGGCCGGAATATCGAACGCCTGCGCGAACTCCTCGAAGTTCGACAGCGGCCCGATGGTCCGGAAACGGCCCGGTGAGTGCGGATCAGTATTCACGCGCAGTTTCTGTTCTTCGTCGCGCATGTTCCCGCGCCAGATCTGCGCGAACGCGAGGAAGAAACGCTGCTGCGGCGTGAAGCCATCGATCTTCTTGTTCGCTTCCTCCGGGTGTTTCGCGAGCGCCTTCTGCAGCGCCATGTAGGCGAGACGCACGCCGCCAATGTCAGCAATATTTTCGCCCTGCGTCAGCTCGCCATTGAGATGAATGCCTGGTAGCGGCTCGTAAGCCGCATACTGCGCGATGATCTTCTTCGCGCGCTCGTTGTAAGCGTCGGATGATTCCTTGCTCCACCAATCGCGCAGGTTACCGGCCGCATCGTATTGCCGTCCCTGGTCGTCGAAACCGTGCGTCATTTCATGTCCGATCACGGCGCCGATCCCGCCGTAGTTCACCGCGTCGTCGGCCTTCGCATCGAAGAACGGCGGCTGCAGAATGCCCGCCGGGAAGACGATTTCGTTCATCGTCGGGTTATAGTAAGCGTTCACCGTCGGCGGAGTCATGCCCCACTCACTCCGGTCGACCGGTTTGCCGATTTTCTTTAACTCACGATCGGTCTCGAACATCGCCGCGCGGACGTTGTTCAAAACGTATGGACCGCGATCGATCTTCAACGCCGAATAGTCGCGCCACTTATCCGGGTAGCCGATCTTGACCGTGAAGGCGGCGAGCTTCTTCAGCGCTTCCTGTTTCGTCGGTTCGTCCATCCATTCGATCGTCTTGATGCGATCGCTCAGCGCTTCTTTCAGGTTGTTGACGAGTTCGAGCGCGCGCGCCTTTGCTTCCGGCGGGAAATTTTCGGCGACGTAGAGCTTTCCGAGGGCTTCGCCCACTGCACCGTCCGTGGCGGCCACCACCCGCTTCCAGCGCGGCTTCAATTTCTGCACGCCACGCAGCGTCGTGTCGTAAAACCGGAAGTTCTCATTCACGAAATCGTTCGAGAGATCGGGCGCCGCGGAGTGAATCAAATGCCACCGCAGATAGGTCTTCCAGTCGTCCATGGGAACGGTGGTGTAGAGCTGATTCACGGCCTTGAAGAAGTCTGGTTGGCCAACGTTGACGTCGCCAGGCACCGCAACTTTTACCTCCTTGAAGTAATCAGCCCAGTTCCAGTCCGGCATAAACTTCTGCAGCTCAGCCGGTGACATTTTGTTGTAGTTCTTTTGTGGATCGCGCAGCTCGACGCGGGTGCGTTGCGCCTTCGCCAGCGTTGTCTCGAGGTCGAGAATTTTCTTCGCATGATCAGCCGCGGCCTTGTCGCCGGTCAACGTCAGCATCTTCGTCACGTGTTCGACATACTGATCGCGTAGTTTCTTAGACCCTTCATCCTCCTTGGTGTAGTAATCGCGGTCCGGTAACCCCAGTCCGCCCTGGTACGCCTGGCCAATCACGCGGGTGCTGTCCTTTTCGTCCTGCCCGGAGCCGAAGCGGAAAAACGCGTTCACACCCATCATGTGCAAATGCGCGACTTCCTTCAGGAGATCAGCGCGATCCTTCATCGCGTCGATGCGTTTAAACTCGTCATCGAGCGGCTGCGTCTTGGCGGCTTCGATCGACTTCTCGTCCATCCCGCTCGCGTAGAAATCGCCCACCTTCTGAATCTCGCTCGCTGCCGCCTGCTCGATCTTGTCTGCGCTCTTCAGCTTCGTGGTGTCAGCCGCAGACTTGTCAGCAATTTCATGCAGCGCGTCGTTATTCTTTTCGCCCAGCTCATTGAAGCTGCCCCAGCGCGAGTACGCCGCCGGGATCGTCGTCCGCTTGAGCCATCCACCGTTGGCGAATTCGAAGAAGTTGCTGCAGGCCGCACAGGTCGTGTCGAAGTTGGCCGGATCGAGCGGACGGGGAAGCGCGGCCCGCGCGGCGGCCTTGTCCTGCGTGGACGGGGTCTGCGCGGCGGCCCGGTGCGTGGTGGTTCCCTGGACGGCAGCCCCGACGAGGATGGCGCCGAGCCAGCGTGACCAGCCGGGGCGGTGAGAGCGAGTAGGCATGGAGGGAAGACGGAGGGGAACGCGCCACGCCGCGCCGACAGGGTCATCCGGTGCGGGCCGCGACAGCAACAGTCCGCGGTGATACGCAGCGTCGGCGTCGAATGTTCACCACCGCGCCTGCGCATCTGGCGCGGCAGTTCGTGCCGACCTGGTGCTTCCTGCCGTGCCCGCGACGGTGGACTGGCTCCACTGTATTTCGCGCAACCGCTTCGACGGCAAGCACTTACGCGGGAATGACGACCGACGCGGGAACGGTCTCCGAGTTGCCCTCCCACGTTCTGCCCGGCCTTCCCTCCGTCCCTCTGCCATGCTCTTCGGCTTCATCGACCGCGTGACCGGCTCGAGCTCGCTGCGCGGCGCACTCGACACG
>JALYXP010000291.1 GCA_030947045.1 Verrucomicrobiota bacterium
CTTGATCGTGTAAAACTTCGCACCCCACTTTTCGGCGACCTGTTGCGCAAGACTGCGATCTCGCGTTTTTCGCGCACGCTCGGAACGCTCGTCACCAGCGGCGTGCCGATCCTGCAGGCGTTAAACATTACCCGTGAGACGGCCGGCAACGTCGTCATCGCAAACGCGATCACGCAGGTGCACGACAGTGTGAAGGAAGGCGAATCGATCGTGTTCCCGCTCGAAGCAAGCGGCGCGTTTCCGCCGATGGTCATCAGCATGATCGACGTGGGCGAAGAGACCGGTCAGCTGCCCGAGATGCTGCTGAAGATCGCGGAGGTTTACGATGACGAGGTGGATAACTCCGTCGCGGGACTCACGTCGATGCTCGAGCCGATCATGATCGTTTTTCTCGCGCTGGTCGTCGGCACGATCGTCATCGCGCTGTTCATGCCGCTCATCAGCATCATCAGCGGATTGCAGCAGCAATCGTGATGATGCCCCCGCCTGCTGTTCAGCGATCCTTCACGATCATTGAGCTGCTCATCGTGATGAGCATCATTTTTGTCCTAGCCGGACTGGTGCTCGCCGCGTCGGGCTACGTACAGAAAAAAGGCTATAGATCGCGCGCCGAAGCGGAGATCGCGGCAATGTCAGCAGCGCTCGAGAGTTACAAAGCCGACAACGGAATTTACCCCGGCTTCTCAGCAGGCAGTGGCAGCGGACACGCCTTGTATCAAGCTTTCACAGGCGATGGCGACGACGCGATCGGCGGAACGAATGTTTCACAAGGCACGCCACCGTCCGGTGCGAAATCTTACATAACGCTGCGTGCGAATATGACAACTCCACCCAGCCCAAGTTCGTCCACCCGCGTCACAGATCCTTGGAAATTTGATTATGGCTACTTATCCCCGGGGATAAATAATCCGACGTTTGACCTCTGGAGCACCGGACCTCCAGATTCGAACGGAGGTCAGAATGCTGACCGACTTCAGTGGATCAAGAACTGATGACACCAATCACCGGGCGTCGGTATTAACGACAACCACAACACGGCGATTCGGCCGTTGCCGGCTGATTTCCGCCTGCTCCTCGGGCGTGTTTGGCGGCACCGGTCGAGGTTGAACCAGGAACTTCGCGGCCCCGAAGCCGCGGGCGTCGACCTGCGCGGCGTTAATGCCAAGACCCTGAATAAGATACTGCTTCACACTGTCGGCGCGACGTTGGCTTAGCTCAAAGTTGTAGTCAGGCGAACCCAGCGAGTCCGTGTAGCCTTCCACGCGGAATCTTGCCTTAGGGTTGCGCTTGATTAGGACGGCGAGCTTCTGCAGCTGCTCCAGACCACCTGGGTCGACGTCAGCACTGTCATAGCCGAACAATTGGTCGTTAGGTAGGCGGATCGATGTGCCGGAACCAATCGGACCTTTTTGCGATAGTAGCGAATCGAGATCGCTAAAACCAGGTGCACGACCGCGATCAGGGCCCGCGCTATCGCCCGGAATCTTGTTGATCACGTTCGGGCGCTTGATCGTCGTGCTGGTGGCGAGTTCCGTCCCCGTCAACGCGGGCTGCGGCCTCCCGGAAACCGCTGACTCGCTGAGCATCGATTGCTCACGCGTGGCGTTCGGGTTCTTCGATAGGACCTGCGATGTGCTCCGCTCAATCTCGTTCAGAATCGAAGAGGCGTTTGATTGATCCACCTTCGGCTGGTCAGGCAGCACATCGCTCGTGTCGTCCGGCATCGCGGTACTGGCGTGCATTTCATCGAGCAACTTCTCGAACGACTTCTTCTCATCAGGCAACTGCACATCCGTCTTGTCTGCCTCTGGCTTCGCAGCCGGCGCCGTTTGATCCATGCTCGCCTTATCGAGCGGTTTCGCGTCGAGACTCTTGACATTAAATGTCGCCGTTTGCTCAGGCACTTTCAGGACTGCATCCGCCAGCTGGAACTGCGTGCGATAGAAATAGAAGCAGAGCGCGCTATGCAGCAGCAGCGACACCATGAGCCCGACGAGCAGCCAATTGCGCTGCCGACTACCGGCCCAATCGACATCAGTGTCGAACACCGACGTCTCAACTCTTCTCCGCGGCATAAAGAACGAACCGGCACCGCCGCGGCCTTGTCAAACCTCGCGCGGAACGCCCGAGCCAGTCGTCCGCTCGATATAAGCGGCGAAAGCGCGCCGCATTTCGCCGGCAACGTCCGCTTCGGGTTTAACGAATTTCGGCACGAACCAGGGGAACAATCCGATGAGATCATGCGTTACCAGGATCTCACCGTCACAGCCATCGCCCGAGCCGATTCCAATCGTCGGAATCTGCAAGCCCGCGGTGACATTTCGCGCTGTCTCAGCGGCGACAATCTCCAGGACAACGGCGAACGCTCCAGCCGCCTCGACCGCCAGGCCGTCAGCGAGCAATGATTCAGCTTCTGCCGGCGTCCGACCTTTGACCTTGTAACCGCCTTCTTCGCGGACGCTCTGCGGCAGCATGCCGATATGCCCCATCAACGGAATCCCGGCGTCGACGATCGCTTCGATCTGCGGCACGCGACTCAAGCCGCCTTCGAGCTTCACCGCTTGTGCACCCGCGGACATCAGCTGGCGTGCGGTGTTCAACGCGCGATCCGGCGTTTCGTAGGTATGGATCGGCAGATCAGCGATGAGCAATGCTCGTTTCACGCCGCGCGCCACTGCCCGCGTGTGATGGACCATGTCGGCGAGCGTCACTTGCGTGGTGTCTTCGAATCCGAGAACGACCATGCCTAACGAGTCGCCCACGAGAATCACGTCCACGCCACATTCATCGAGCAATCGCGCGGTCGGATAATCGTACGCCGTCAGCGCCGTGATACGTTCGCCGCGCTGCTTTTTCTCACGCAAGCTCTGCATTGCTGCCGAGGCTACCATTGCGCCGCCGCTCGCACCACCCGCGACGTGTCGGCTAATTCGTGCAGTAATTCCGCGACCGTGCGCGTTTGCGACGGCAGCACCAAATCCGGACGGATATCAGCGAGCGGCTGGAGCACGAAACGTCGATCAAACATGCGCGGGTGCGGGATCTTCAATTGCGCGGTGTCCAGCAGCGACGCGCCGAAGTAGAGCAGATCGAGATCGACCGTGCGTGGCGCATTGCGCTCGTGCTCCGGCGAACGCCCGAGCCTCGCCTCGATCCCCCGCAGCGCACGGTGCAGAGTCTGCGCCTCGTCGTCGTAGCCGATCTCGATGACCGCATTTAGAAAGTCATCTGC
>JALYXP010000115.1 GCA_030947045.1 Verrucomicrobiota bacterium
CCGATCACGCGTTTGCGCGCGCAGCTGACTCGCGAAGGGAAGCTGAGCCACGAGCAGTTCGACGCGATGGATAAGGCCGCGAAGGAGACCGCGCTCGCGAGCGTGAAATTCGCGGAAGAAAGCGCAGAGCCGCCACTCGAGGAGCTCTACAACTACACCTACGTGGCATGAGCGGCGAGATGCGCGAAATCACATACCGGCAGGCGCTGAATGAAGCGCTCGCGGAAGAGCTCGAGCGTGATCCGAACGTATTCCTGATGGGCGAGGAAGTCGCGCAATACAACGGCGCCTACAAGGTGAGTCAGGGCTTGCTCGATCGCTTTGGCGCCGACCGGATCATCGACACTCCGATCAGTGAAAACGGCTTCGCGGGGATGGGGGTCGGCGCAGCGATGGTCGGGCTGCGGCCGGTTATTGAGTTCATGACGTTCAGCTTCTCGCTTGTCGCCTTCGATCAGGTGGTGAACAACGCCACGAACATGCTCACGATGTCGGGCGGGCAATTCAATATTCCGATCACTTTCCGTGGACCGAACGGCCCCGCGCACCAGCTCGGTGCGACCCATTCCCACGCCACTGAATGTTTATATGCAAACTTCCCAGGCCTGAAGATTTGCACGCCGGCGACGCCGCGCGACGCCAAGGGATTGTTGAAGACCGCGATCCGCGACAACAACCCCGTTCTCGTGCTCGAATCGGAGCTTCTCTACAGCTCGAAAGGGATGATCGAGCCCGCCGATCACGAGCTTTTAATCCCGCTTGGCCAGGCGGAGCTGAAGCGCGAAGGGACGGACGTTACCATCATCTGCTACGCGCAAACGGTGCCGCTGGCACTCGCCGCCGCGGAGGAGCTCGAGGAAGAGGAGATCAGCGCGGAGGTGCTCGATTTGCGCTCGATCAAACCGCTCGATCTCGAGGCGATTTTGAAGTCAGTGTCGAAGACGCATCGCGTTGTTGTCGCGGAGCAGGATCGTCCGTACTGCGGGATTGGCGCCGAAGTTTGCTACCGCATTCAAAACGAAATCTTCGATGAACTCGATGCGCCGATCGGCCGCGTCAGCCAGGAAGATGTGCCGATGCCGTACAACGAGCGGCTCGAGAAAGCTGTTCTTCCGAGCGCCGCGAAGATCGTCGCCGCTGTGAAGAAAGTTTGTCACGCCTAACGAGGAGATCGCATGCCCGAAATCCAGATGCCGAAATTGAGCGACACCATGACCGAGGGGACGCTCGTAGCGTGGAAAAAGAAGAAGGGCGATCAAGTTGCAACTGGCGACGTCATTGCCGAAATCGAGACCGACAAGGCGACGATGGAATGGGAGTCGCCCGAAGATGGTGTGCTCAGCGAGATCTACATCGAAGAAGGAGGAAAAGTAGAGGTCGGCCAGAAAATCGCCTTCATCGGCGAAAAGGGCACCGAAGCTCCTGCCGCAGCGGAGAAGAAAGACGCAGTGGCAGAAGCGCCTAAACAGCAGGCGGAGACGGAGCAGCCCGCGCCTGCCGAGCAGAAGAATCTGGAAACCGCGCCGCCACAGGAAGATCAGAAAACAGACACCCGGCTGGATGGCGGCAGTGCTGACGCACCCGCAGCTAAGTCACCGCCACAGGAGCCGCCGGCAAAACAGCCGACACGGCCAAGCAACGACTCACGCGTGAAAGCTTCGCCGCTGGCGCGGCGTGTGGCAGCGGAGCAAGGGCTCGATATTTCGCAGATTAAAGGCAGCGGGCCGGAAGGCCGCGTGACCGAGACGGACGTGCGCGCCGCGATGAAATCGAAAGCGGCGCCCGCAGATGCGACGCCGCAAAAGAAAGCTGCCGCGCCCGCTGCTCCAAGGGCTTTGGAAGGCGCACGCATTCACCTGTCAGGGATGCGCAAAGTGATCGCGGAGCGCCTCGTGGCGAGCAAAGGACCGGTGCCGCATTTCTATCTCAGCATCGAGATCGATGCGGGGCCGCTGATGTCGGCGCGTGCCGAGCTGAAAGCAGGCGGCGAGGGGAGTGACACCGCGAAGATCACGGTCAACGATTTTGTGCTAAAGGCATCCGTCGCCGCGGCGGTGAAGGTGCCGAAAGTGAACGCTTCGTTCGATGATGACGCGATCGTGCAATATCAGGACGTCGATCTCGCGATTGCAGTCGCGATCGAAGACGGTCTCGTCACGCCGGTGATCCGCGCCGCACAGAACAAGTCGCTCCGCGAGATGAGCGAGGCGGTCAAAGACCTCGCACACCGCGCGCGCAACAAGCGCATGAAGCCGGAGGAGTTCCAGGGCGGCACTTTCACCGTCTCAAATCTTGGCGGCTACGGCATCGATTCGTTCTCCGCGATCATCAATCCACCACAGGGATTCATCCTCGCGATCGGCGGCGTCTCGAAACGCGCAGTCGTCGACGATTGCGACCAGATCGGCGTCGGACACCGCATGGCGATCACAATGAGCTGCGATCATCGCGTGATCGATGGCGCCCTCGGTGCCGAGTATTTGAAAGAACTACGCCGGCTGCTCGAGGCTCCGACGCTGCTGTTGATTTAGCGAGGCGCTGCCGATGCAGACGCCGCGCGACGAGAAGAAGTTTAGCCCCGTCACGTTTGCGCCTCAGGTCGCGCGCGGGTTGATCCGCGATCAGAGGACGCGTCGCAAGGTCATGGGCGCAGTGCTGATAGTGGTCGTGCTGCTGGTGGTCGTCGGCTCGACCGTATTGCGTGAGCCGCTAAATCCCCGTGAACACGTCGGCGTCTTCCTCCTCTTCTGGCTTGCTTGTGCGTGGCTGACCTTAACAGTGATCCTGCTCGCGCTCTTTGATGTGCTGATGGTCCGCGCGGACGCCCGTGCAGCCAAGGCGGCCTTTCGTGACGGGCTCAAAACCGCAGGCTCGGCAACGCGCGCTTCAGATGCGCACGACGACGACGGTTCGTGACGAACTCTTGGCTGGCCAAAGCTTCGCACGCGTCGAATAACTAAGCGGTGACTTCCGCGCGTAACGTCGACGGCATTCCAAGAGCGCGCGAGCAGATGGAAGCGGACGAGGCGCGGGTGCTCGCCGGCTTCGCACAGAAGTCGGGTGAATCGCGCGGCCGCATCTATCCGCAGATGCGGCATGCGTATCGCACGGAGTTCCAGCGTGATCGGGCGCGCATTATCCATTCGCGCGCGTTCCGGCGACTCGAGGCGAAGACGCAGGTGTTCATCAACGGCACGGGCGATCATCTGCGCACGCGGTTAACACACACGATCGAGGTCGCATCGATCAGTCGCACGATCGCGCGGGCGTTGTCGTTAAATGAAGATCTCGCGGAAGCAATTGCGCTGGCCCATGACCTCGGGCATTCGCCGTTTGGCCATTCCGGCGAGGAGGTGCTGGCGGAATGCATGCGTGAGCACGGCGGCTTTGAGCATAACGACCAAAGCCTTCGCGTAGTTGATTTGCTCGAAAACGCCTACCCGGATTTTCCAGGGCTGAATCTCACCTTTGAAGTGCGCGAAGGTCTGCAGAAGCATCAGGCGTTTTACGATCCGCTCACTCCTGGCGAGGAGAAGTATCGTTGTCCATCGCTCGAAGCGCAGATCGCGAATCTCGCGGATGAGATCACCTACTACAGCCACGATCTCGACGACGCGGTTGACTTCGACATCCTGACGCCAGCGCAACTCGCCGCTGTCGCGGTCTGGAAGGGGAGTTGCGCAACCGTGCAGGCGAAGTTCCCTGAAGCCCGCGAGCCGGAACTGCACCAATTGATCATCCGCGACATCATCGATGTGCAGGTCGGCGACGTGATCCGCTCCAGCGCCGACGCGATTCGCGAAGCGGGCGTGCAAACTCCCGATGACGTGCGGCGGCAGGCACGTCCGCTGATTCGCTACAGTGAAGAGCTGCTGAAAGCGAATCGCGAGCTCCGGCGTTTTCTCTACAAGAACGTCTACTACCATCCACGCGTGGCGGAGGTGAATCGCCACGCGTGCGAAATGTTGCGTGTCGTTTTCGAAGCGTATGTCGCGTCGCCAGAGCTGCTCGGCGACGCGGCGACGAAGCGAATCGAGACCGAGGGATTACACCGCACGATCTGTGATTACATCGCGGGGATGACGGATCGGTATCTCGCGGACGAGCACGCGCGGCTCGCGGCCGCATCGGCGAAGCTGTCATCCTGAGCGGAGCGAGTCTGCGAGCGGAGTCGAAGGACCCCGTGGATTTCAGTGAAGACTCTCTCTCCTAAAGCAGCGGGGTTCTTCGACTGCGTTTCAGTTCGCTTCGCTCCTTGCACTCCGCTCAGAATGACGGGCGAATCACGCCGACGTGGGGTCGATCTCTTCGCGCAGGAACTGGATCACGAGGCGAAGGCGTTCGGTCACGGACCGTTCTTCGAGCACCTGTTGGCGGCGAAACGGATCGTTCACGAACGTCGCCGCCATCAGGTCGGCCAACATCGCGGGATCGCCCAGATCCGAAAGGTAGCGATCGACTTTCTCGGGGAACTCCCGGCCGTCGCGTTTCAGCTTCGAGTAGATCTCCAGCACTTTTTCGCCCAGCCCGTAGCTCTCGGCTTCCGACTCAGGATCGACCGAGTCGATTGGCTCGATGCGCGCAATTGGAAACGGAGCGTCCTGGACGAATGCCGTTAATCGCACGCGTTGCAGGCCCTGCAGGATCAGGTTGGACGTGCCATCGCCGCGGCCGACGCACGCACGGATCAGACCGACCGTAGCGACGTTGTAAAAATCCCGCGGCGATTTCCAGTCGCTGCGTTGCGGCTTGA
>JALYXP010000334.1 GCA_030947045.1 Verrucomicrobiota bacterium
GCTACGGTCCGGGTAAACACCGGTGGCCAGCGCAGCGGCATTTACGCTCGTCAGACTCGGATAAACGGAATGATGCCGCCGAAAGATGACGCCGCCGCGGCTGAGCTTCCAGAGGTTGGGCGTGCCGGATTCCGAGACAAAATCCGGCCGCATCCCATCCCAGACGATCAGGACGACATGTTGGGCCTTAGCAAGGGTCGAGCTTGATTCCGTTCCGCAAACGGCTGCCGCGGCCGACAATGCCCACGCCGCAACGAACGCAAGAAGCCGGAATAACTCACGTCCCATGGTCAGCCTCCTCTTTGCTGGAACCGGGCGAATTACGCAAGCACAGCACTGGCTCAAAAATAATCTTGCGCGTTTTCCATGTGTCTCTAGACTCGGCCCGCCTCGAGGCTCACCTCTTTTGCCAAATGAAATTATCCCACACTTTTGCCCGCCATGCGCTTCTGCTCGTTGTCACGGTTGGCGCGACGTTTTCCAGCATCACGCCATCACTTCGAGCTACGAATTCAAAATGCCCTTTAGGGGAGAATGAGGGCGGAGATAAAGATAAAGAGAAGGATAAAGACAAAGACGTCCGTTCGCCAGAGAAGTCTAAGAAAAAGCACAAGATGAAGCACGACGGGCACGATGTCTGTATGGATGAAGCCGCGGCCGCCGCTCACGCGAGATACGGGGACGCTGACCTCGGCGATTGCAGCTGACTCGGTTTTCGAATCGTTAGCAGGGAGGGTTCTCCTCCGCATGCGTTATTCGCTGGCCTGCGTCGTTGCAGGAGCCTTGTCGCTCGGCGGTTGCGGGGCCGAAATACCTATTCCGGTTCAGAGCATTCTACTTTCGGTCGACAACGAACCGCTGCGATTTCGCGGAGCGAGTGATCTCCCAGGGGCGCTCTCCGTTCAGTCCCTTTGCGCGGCGGGCGATACCATCGAAACAAGAGACTCCTCCCGCGCTTCACTAGCGCTTCTCCCCAACGCCCTTGTCATCGTCGAGGCCAATACACGCTTAAAAATTGTCGATCTCGCGCTACGGAAAGACGGCAACGAAACCGCTTACGATTCGATGCGCGAAAAACGCGCGCATGTCCATCTTGAGCGGGGAACCATATTCGGGTCCCAGGAACGTCCGGATGTCGCAGCCGAACCTGTGTTAACGATGGACACAGCCGACGGTTCGCTTGTTAGCAGCTTCGACACCACTTTCGAGATGATGCGCGATCAGCGCGGAACGCGCGTCGTCTGCGCCAGCGGGTTGCTTTACTTCCAGCCGAGGGGGCAGCGAGATGCGGTAGAGCTCGAAGGGGGATCCTTTGGTGAATGGTCAGCTGATGCTGGTCACGTCGCAGCGGTCGAATCAGATGCGGCCGCGCAGGCCGAATTGTCCGAAGTGCTAGAGGTGGTCCCGAAACTTCGTGCGTTGAGGGATGCGCAACGCAACAAACTGCCGGTAGTTCGCGGCCGGTAGCTAGAAGGCGCCGCCTTCGATGCGGCGCCCGCGTGGAAGCACCAACGCCGTGGATCCTCAGTAGTTGCCGCCATTTTTCTGCAGCGCGGCCCGCAATTAGCTACTTCGGGTGTTGTGCACCCTAAATCAGTAGTCTCCCCGGCGCGGGTGGCAGCCTACCTGCTGTTCGCATCGGTCGCTTTTCTCGGGTCGACTTCGTTAAGCTCAGCGACGCCCAGCGAGGCGATCGCTCGCGCCGTCTATACAAACGGCGCAGCGGAAGTCACTGACGCAAAGCCGGAGCAAATCCTGACCAGCTACACGGCTGTGGTCGCGCGGTTGAAGATTCACCAGCTCCCCGATTACGTCACCGCCGCGATCAGCCTACGGCCCGATCTTTCCGCGCAGATCACCGCGTGCAGCATCCGCGCTGCCGTGCGCAATGCCCAGGGCCGACAAATTCTCGAGACCGTCGTCGCACGCGTTGTCCGCGCCGCGGTGACGGCTAATCCCGACGCCGCTTTGACGATCACCGCCGCGGCTGTTGCTGCTGCGCCCGCTCTCCGCGACCGCATCGTCGCAGCCGCTGGTGCTGCTGCCGCAGATGCGCGGCTGACGGCGCGACAAGTCACCGCCAGGGGGCCCTCCTTCGCCGCCTCTTTCCGCGGCGCGGCAGGCGGGGAAGATTTCTCCGTCGGCTACAGC
>JALYXP010000347.1 GCA_030947045.1 Verrucomicrobiota bacterium
ACGCAATTGACTGCGCCTGCGCAGCAGCCCGCGATTGGATCGCGACCCCCGCTCGCTCAGCTGGCGAAAGCACCTGCGCCACTTCACTCTCGCCAACCTCATGCAGAACTTCGCAAAAGCACTCGAGAGCCTACGTCCGACAGCTGGAAGCGGTGGTTCCCGATTCTCCTTTTCGAAAGCGCCACCAACGCCAACGCTGAGCCCGACGCTAAGATCGGCCTCTGTGACTGAAGAAGTCCTGCTCGTCGGATCGCAATGCCGCCGCCCCAATGGGGACGAAAACTACAGCGGTTCAAGGCGAGGCCAGCAGTTCACCGCAATGCGACAGGCGCCAGTCTATGAACCTCAAATCGGCGCCCACTACAGAGCCTTCCGCGGGATTATCAGGACAATCCAACCCGGTTTCCGATCCGGTCGCGTGGAGTTCCAATCCCGCTGTTACAATGCTCGGCGTGCCTAGCCCTACCGCCACGACGACCGGCTCCGCGCAGTGGCTTCTCGCCAAGGTAGAGCTGTCCCAGTGTGCGCGGACTGTCCAAAGTAACATTGCGGTCGCCGGACTGCGCATAGTTGGAGAGATCCGCGATGGCGCGGGTCCTCCCGTCCGGGATAGCGGGACTTCAGTTGTAAAGGTTGCTCCAAAGCTGCGGCCCGTCTGCATCACCGACCCGCTCTAAGGACACATGCACGCGATTCGCCTACTCGATGCGGTATGCCTCAACCAGCGCAATGCCAGTCATACCGTTTTTCCCACGCACGACCGCCGTATAGCTCCCTGGGAATAGGGTTGCGATGACCGCGCTTTCGCGACTGTCTCCCGGTGCCAGGCGCACTGCGTTCAGTTCGGCTTCGTTCGTTTGCCAATCGTCGTTGACGACAATAACGCCACCATTCGAGTCGTGCAGTTCCAAGGTCGGATCGTCGATCGGATTCGACACGGCAGAATCGCGCAATGACGGCCCAAGAGCGCGGAACACGACACGCGAGGAAACCGAGCCGGTCACGATAACACCGCCGATCATCACGTCATCGTTTGAATAAACGTGGCCGCGAGTCGAGAGATTAGCCAACGTCGCAGCAGCCGTTTCATCGAGGTCATACGCTTCCACCAACGCCACACCGGTGCCGCCATCTTTGCCACGGACGATGGCACTGTAGGCTCCGGGCGCGAGCTGCGCGATCATGGCCGATTCCGCAGGATCGGTCGGCGCGAGGCCGCTCGCCGAGATGTCGGGCGACTGGTCGCCTCCCAAATCTGCTGCGTTTGTGGTTTGCCAATCATCGTTGTGGACAACCCTGCCGTCCGGAAACTGCAGCTCCAGCATCGGATCAGCCAACGCGTTTGCTACGCCAGCGCGTTTAAGCGACGGGCCGATCGCGCGCAACAAAACCTTCTTCTGCTGCGTGCCCGTGACGATCAGTCCACCGATCAGCGCGTCGTCGCCCACGCCGACAAGCGCCCTCGTAGAAATGTTCGCAAGAGATTTCGCCTCCGGCCGGCCCGCTGTTTGAAAGATGTGCACCGACCCGGTAGGCTTTTGGCCAACGAGGATCTGCCGTCGAAGGGGATCGAACGCGAGATTTGAGGCGGATGCGTCGTCGGTCACCCTCTGCACAAACGCGAAGCCACTTGCTTCGTCATAAGCCGATAGGCGCGGCTGATTTTGCGAAGTGCCGGAATCCAGGATGTAGATCGTGTGGGTGACTTCGTCCGTCACAAGATCCGTTATCATACCGTGCATAGCCGGATCGCTTTCCCCGAAGGTCGCAGTCAGACTACCCGAGGCCTCATCGAGCACGCTGACGTAGTTCGGACACGAACAACTCGACTGATACTTCTGCCGAACAACCAACAGCTTTCCGGTTCGGCGATCCTCGCCTAACAACTGAATCGCATTGACCCCAAGATTTGCGACACTCATACCGCGCTCTGGGTCAACGCTCCAAAGATTGTTGTATCCAGCCACGTAGACGCGCCCACTCGTAGGATTCAGCGCGATCGCCACAGCGCCTGCTTGCGCGTCCGTACCAAGCCTGACCACGCTCGTCTGCGCATCTCGGTCGGCATCCAGCTTGATCAAGCTAAGAACGCTGGAGGGCGGCTGTATCTGATGAAAGCCGGCAATGATGTCGCCTCCAACGACATAGACACTTCGCCGGACATCATCGACAACGATGTACTCCCAGAGAAGACGCACCCCCGTTATCGGGATCGAAGTGCGCAGCGCACCGGTAGAACCTTCAAATACATCGACGAATATTGCTCCCGATTGATCAGACCGGGGGCAGTAAAAGCGGTTCAACCGCTCGCTAACCGCAACGGGCTTCGGCAAACTGTAACCATTTAAAATCGGCACCGGCGCCGCAACTTCGGCAATGACTTGGTGCGTTGTGGCGTCGAGGACAACAACCTGACGAGCACTGCCGTCGAAAACGTAAACACGATTTGCCGCTATGTTCATGCTGACCTGGTCTACTTTATGTCCCGGCACGGCAAAACACCCGCGAGGGTAATTTGCCCACCCCCACCTTGTGCTCCGACGACGCGGACCAACGACAATGTCAAAGATACCAGTAGCACGAGACCAGCCTTGGTATTCATAGTGTCTTTTACGGTTTTCAAGCCGAATGCGTCAAGCCATTTTCCGTAAAATGCCGAAACAGACGCTGCAGCGAACCTGGACGACTCGTTATTTGGTGATGGCATTAATTAAGGGGCAATAACCGCTGCGCACCTAGTCCGACCTCCTCAAGTTTGTGCCACGCTTGCCTGCGCGCCTTCGAAACTGTGATTCCCCATGAGGTGTAACTGCGACGTACCAACCTTCTTACTGTAGGAGGCTCCATTCAATCGGTGGGCGGAAGTCGATTGCTTCGCTTTAGTCTTGGCTCTGCTCTTGTGAGCGCCGACATCAGCAATGGCACTACGGGTAACTCGATCGCGGTGCTAAAATCATCGAGCGGCACCGTCACGTTCTCGGGAACGAACACCTATTCGGGGGCCACGACGGTGAACGGCGGCACTCTTCTTATCAATGGCGATCAATCCGGCGCGCGCGGCAACGTCGCGGTCAACAAGTCAGGCTCAATTCTCGGGGGCGTCGGCACGATCGGGGGGCGCGTTACGATCAATAGCGGCGCAACAATCACGGGCGGTGCGATTGGCACCGTCGGGACACTTACGTTGAATAACAGCCTTTCCTTCTTCAGCGGCACTTACCTGGTGGATCTGAGTGGCGCTGCCAGCGATAAACTCGCGATTACCGGCCTGTTGAATTTAACCGGGGGAGCCACACTTACTTTCAGCGGGTCAGTCGATGGGATCAGTAGCTATGTTCTTGCGACTTACAGCGACGGCCATACAGGTGAATTTACCGCGTCCAATCTTCCAGCCGACTACTCACTCATCTACGGACCGAATGAGCTGGATCTTGTGCCACTCGCTGCAGCGCCCGAACCTGCGACATGGGTAGGCGCAATGTTAGGACTCGCCGCGATCATCGTTTCCCGCCGGCGCTTCTCGCAAAGGCGCCTTACGTAGCGGCGCGATTCGGATAACCCAAGCCATCGGGAGACGAGCTGTGACCGGAGAAGTCCTAACTCATGAGTCGCAAATGCCGCCGCCACGATCGGTGGACGCTAAGGAGCAACGCGACTAAGGCCTCGAGCGCCTTGCAGCTTACATTCGACTTTCGGCTTTTTGTCGTACGCGCGCCACGCGCAATGGGCAGGATGGAAACTTGGGGACGTTCGCGCACTTATCTCTTCGGCATCGCAGTTTTGCGGATTCTTCTACCGGTTCATCCCGCCGCCTGTTAGGACCTCGCGGTGATGAAGAAGATTTCGTGCGGTTTCCTTTTGGTTGGATCGTTATTGCTGTCCCTGTTCGCGTTTGCGTCGGATCAACCGGACCCGGCGAAAGAGGTCACGCGGCTCGCGGACGCTTACGTGAAAGGATACCTCGAGCGCTTCCCGGAGAGCGCCGCCTTCGCCGGGACGACCCTGCCGCACAACGACCGATTTTTCGATAACTCGGAGGCTGCTTACCGCGCCTGGGAGAAGCGCGAAGACGGCTGGCTCACCGAGCTAGCCAAAATCGATGAGTCGGCCCTGGTCGGTAAGCCGGAATGGGTCACCTATGGATTTCTGCGCAAGGCGCTCGAATCGGGTCGCGGCTTGCGCGTTTGCCGGGAGGAACTTTGGACCGTGAACCAGATCGGTGGCTGGCAGACGTCGATGCCGGACTACCTCGGCCTTCTGCCGGTCGGCACGCCGGAGCGGCGCGCGGACCTGCTCAAGCAATGGAGCACGCTGCCGAAGTTCCTCGAGACTGACATCGCCAACCTGAAAGCCGGATTGGCCGCGGGTTATTCCACGCCGAAGCACAATGTCGAGCTGGTGATCGCGCAGCTCGACGGCTACCTCAGCGTCCCGGCGGAAAAATCGCCGCTCTACGCGCCGGCCTTGCGCGACA
>JALYXP010000351.1 GCA_030947045.1 Verrucomicrobiota bacterium
CTCGGTAAAGCGTTTTTAATCGTCTCCGCGCAGAGTTGATACACCTCGCGGCCGCAGCCGATTGGGTCCGGAACGTCGCGCCAAACGGTGGTGCCGGGCTCCTCAAATTCCCGCAGGAGATACGCCTTCTCAGTGCCCTGCGGAAAGAGCATCTGAATGCTTTCGAGATGTGCACCGGTCATCGCAAAAATGTGCGTGGCTTGTTGGACGAGCGCGGCGGTGAGTGGTTGGCTCCGGAGGCCGCTGATGTCGATGCCATCCGCGCGTAATGCCTGCACCGCGTGGTAGCTCGGCACCTGGCCGCGCGCTGCATGCACGCCTGCGGAAGCGACCGCGATGTCTCTGCGACCGGCCAGCAATTTACAAAAAAGCCCTTCCGCCATCGGACTTCGACAGATGTTGCCTGTACAGACGAAAAGGACGTTTTTCACGGTCGTGCGAACGCGGATTACGTTCGCGCGGCAAGCTAAAACCGAACTGTTTCAAGTCAATCCGAGCGGGCTCTTGGCACCTGACTAACGAGCTATTCCGCCGCGTTGCAGCGCGCGCGAAATGGCTGCACGGCGAGGTTCGCTACCAGCCCGAAAAACGCTAAGCTCCGCGCGTGCAGAGGCGCTGGAAGCAACTTCGATATCGGCTCGAATGGCTCGGCATGCTGCTCGCGCTAAAGCTCGTTCCGCTGCTTTCGCGCGATGCCTGCTACGAGTTCGCCGGTTTCGCCGGCAGTCTCGCCGCGCGCTTTGACCACCGTGGGCGGCGCGTGGCGATCAGCAACCTCGAAGCCGCTTTCGGCGATCATTTTTCGCCTGAAGAACGCGAGGCGATCGCCGAGGAGTCGTATCAACATTTCGCCCGCGCGATGCTCGACCTCTTCTGGAGCCCGCGGCTGAACGCGGAGACGTTCAGGCATTACATCGACTCCGAGAATATCGAACGCGCCCGAGCCGAGATTGCGCCGTCCGGTAGCTGTATTGTCGGGACGTTTCACTACAGTAACTTCGAGTGGCTCGGGCTCGCTTCGGCGTGGCTCGGGTTCCCGTGCGACGTGACGACGCAGGAATTCAAGAACCCTCTGCTCGACGATCTGTTTAAGAAGCTGCGCGAACAGTCAGGCCATCGCGTGGTCGAGCGGGAAGGCGCAATCATCCGGCTCTACAAAACGCTGCGCCGCAAAGGCCGGGTCGCTCTGCTCGTCGATACGACACTACCGGCGCATCATCCGACGGTCGTGATCAACTGCTTCGGGTTGAAAACGATGGTGACCGTCGCGCACGCCTGGCTCCAGGAACGCACCGGGCTGCCGATTATCCCGGTGCATTGCGAGCCGTTACCCCGCGGCCGTTACAAGATCGTGGCGCATCCGAAAGTGCAGCTGCCGAAAGGCGCAACGCATCAGGAGATCGCGCAAGCCTGTTGGGATTCGATGGAGCCGACCATCCGGCAACACCCCGCGCCGTGGCTTTGGATGTACAAGCACTGGCGTTATCTTCCCGCGGAAGAGAGCGGCTATCCGTTCTATGCGCAGGAATCGCCGGCCTTCGAACAAATCGCGGCGCGTCCGAACTATGCGAAGCTCGATCGCGCGGCGCTGCCACAACCTGGCGGTAGCGCGCCTAACGAATGACTACCGGCTGGAAAAAGCTGCGGCACCGGATCGAGTGGATCGCCGTCCGAGCGATCGACGCAGTCGTGCCGATGTTGCCGCGGCGTGCGTATCTGCTGCTCGCGGACATCGGCGGAGCGCTCGCGTACTTCCTTCATGTGTCGGGCCGGCAGGTTGCAATCGAAAACGTGGATGCAGCGTTTGGCGACGACATGTCGTTCGCGGAGAAACGACGCGCTGTTCGCCGCTCCTATCAATATTTCGCCCGCGCGATGGGGGACCTCTTCTGGGGTCGTCGCCTAACGAGGGAAAACCTAGCGCAGTTTGTCGACGTCAGCGCGCTCAGCGAATTTATCGCGGCCGGTGGTGCTAATCGCCCCGTGATATTCGCATGCCCGCATTACGGCGGCTTCGAATGGATTCCATTCGCGCTCGCGCTGCACGGCATTCCGTCGACCGTCGTCACGCAAAGCTTCAAGAACCCGCTCTTAAACGGGATCTTCAATGGAGTTCGTGAAGTCGGCGGGATCCAGACGATCCGGCGCGAGCGGGCGATCCTTCGACTGTACAAGGCGCTCCGCTCCGGTCGGAGCATCGCGCTCGCTGTCGATCTCACGGTTTCGGCGAAGCTGCCGAGTGTGCCGATCACCTGCTTCGGAATGCAAACTTGTGTGACGTTCGCGCACGCCTGGCTGCATCGGCGGACCGGTGCGGCTATTCTCCCGGCTCATTGTGAACCGCTGGCGGATGGCCGTTACCGCCTGGTGCTACATCCGATGATCGAGGCGGCGTCGACAACGACGGACCAACAGATCGCGCAAGCCTGCTGGGATTGCTTCGAGCCTATGTTGCGGCAGAACCCGGCACCGTGGCTCTGGATGTACAAGCACTGGCGTTATCGGCCGCCGAACGCCGGCCGCCAATATCCCGATTACGCCAACGAGTCGCCGCATTTTCGAAAACTGCTGGCCCGCACCGAGAAAGAGAAAGTGGTCGTGGCGACGCACGTATAAACGCCTCGCGCAGCGTCTGCTCGGTTGACAATTACGCGCCGATAGCCTCTCCATTAGCGATGCGTATCCTTTCCCGACTCCTCCTGGCGGCGTCACTGCCCGCGGCGGTGTTCCTGACCAGTTGCGAAACCTCACCGATGGCGAGCAGCGGCGGCAGTTATCACGTGACTGCACATCGCCCGCAGAACCCCAATAACGTTCGCGTGAAGGTCTCACTCTCACAGCAAAACGTTTACGTCATGGAAGGTGATCGCTGCCTGATGATGGCCGCGACGACGATCGGCATTCCAGCGAAGCCCACACCAAAAGGTAACTTCAAGATTTACTCGAAGCAGGAGCATAAACGTTCCGGCTCTTATGGCTTCCGGGTGCAGGGTGATCGCATTATTCCCGCAGAAGCCGGCGCGAATATCCCCGGGAAATATGTTGGTTACCCGATGGGTTACTGGTGCGAATTCAGCCCGTCGTATGGTTTCCACCAAGGCTACGTCCATCTACGTCCGCGCAGCCATGGTTGCCTCCGCTTGAAGGGCGAAGCGGCCGCGAAATTTTTCGCGCTCGTGCACAACGGTACACCAGTGAACATCGCCGATTCTCAGCCGGAAGACGCAACGCTCGGGCCGAAGATCAAGCGCATTGACGACTCGAAAACGCCTGATCC